>DATENJ010000731.1:0-5814 GCA_035275125.1 Actinomycetes bacterium
TCGCGCGCACCGGCGACGACACGATCGACATCCGCCCCAACCCGACCGTGATCCTGGTCGTCGGGGTCAACGGCACCGGCAAGACGACCACCGTCGGCAAGCTCGCCCTGGCCCTGGCCGAGGAGGGCAAGCAGCCCGTGCTGGCCGCGGCCGACACCTTCCGGGCGGCCGCCACCGAGCAGCTGGTCATCTGGGCCGACCGGGTCGGCGCTCCGGTCGTCCGCCACCAGCAGGGCGCCGACCCGGCCGCGGTCGCCTTCGACGGCCTGGCCTCGGCAAGGGCCAGGGGCGCCGACGTGCTCCTGGTCGACACCGCCGGGCGTCTCCACACCAAGACCAACCTGATGGAGGAGTTGCGCAAGCTCCGCCGCGTCCTCGAGCGCGAGGGCGGCCAGGTCCGCGAGGTCCTGCTGGTCCTGGACGCCACCACCGGCCAGAACGGCCTCGCCCAGGCCCGCCAGTTCACCGACGCCGTCGGCGTCACCGGCGTCGTCCTGACCAAGCTCGACGGCACCGCCAAGGGCGGCATCGTCATCGCCGTCCAGCGTGACCTCGGCATCCCGGTCAAGCTCGTCGGCCTCGGCGAGGGCCCCCGCGACCTGGCCCCGTTCGACCCCGACGCCTTCGTCGACGCCCTCCTGTCCGACGACGCCTAGCCGGAGGCGGCCCCGGCCAGGCGGTCGCGCAGGAACCCGACGGTGATCGCCCAGGCCTCGGCGGCCGCGTCGGGGGCGTGGAGGGCCACGTCGCGGTTGGCGAAGGAATGCCCGGTGCCCGGCCAGGTGTGCACCTCCACCTCGGTGCCGGCGGCGCGCAGGGCGTCCACGAACGCGCTGAAGAACTCCGGCGGGTCGAACTCGTCGGTCTCGGCCAGGTGGAGCAGGACCGGGCAGTGGATCTTGGCCGCGTCGTCCTCGTCCCCGGCGGCATAGTAGAGGGCGGCCGCGTCGACGTTGCCGCTGGCCGCCTGGCCGACGGCGTACATCCCGCCGAGGGACCAGCCGAGCACGCCGACCGGCCCGCCGCCGGCACGTGCCCGCACCGTCCCGACGGCCTCGTCGAGCCGCGCCCGTGCCGCCGCCTGGTCCAGCCCCTCCATCAGCGCCTCCGCCTGCCTGGGGTCGGTGGCCGTGCGGCCGTCGTACAGGTCGGGGGCCAGCGCCACCAGCCCGGCCGCGGCCAGCTCGTCGCAGATGGCGCGGACATGGGGCAGCAGCCCGTACCAGTCGTGGACCACCACCACCCCGGCGCGCCCCGCCCGGGACGGTTCGGCCAGGTAGAAGCCTTGGTCGTCGGGCATTGTTCCCCCTTGATCGGGTCGTCGGCCCGGGCACGCTACCGTATCGCCATGACAGCCCGACCCGGACGGGGCCGCCGCCACGTCGAGCTGCAGGCCTTCCGTGGCTACGGGACCCCGACCCGGCTGCTGCTGCGCGGGCGGGTGCTGCGCTCGACCGGGCTGGTCCGCTCCCGGCTGGGCGACTCGGTGCTCGACAACGTGCGCAACATGTTCCACCGGTTCGAGAGCGACGAGGTCCCGGGGGCGCTGGTGGCCGCCCGGGCCGCCCTTGGCGACGAGGTCCGCGCGGTCAGCGACCAGGAGGGCTACTTCGAGTTCGTCCTCGACCTGCCCCGGCCCCTTGACGACCCGCGGGTCTGGGAGCCGGTCGAGCTGGAGCTGCTGGCCCCGCCGGCGCCGGCCGGGGTCACCCACGCCACCGCCCAGGTGCTGATCCCCCGCGACCCCCAGTACGCCGTGATCAGCGACCTTGACGACACCGTGCTGCACTCCCACGCCACCAGCCTGTGGCAGATGGCCAAGCTGACCCTGCTCCACAACGCCCACACCCGGCTGCCGTTCGAGGGCGTGGCCGGGTTCTACCAGGCGCTCCAGCGCGGCCGCGACGGCGAGGCCCTCAACCCGGTCTTCTATGTGTCCAACAGCCCCTGGAACCTGTACGACCTGCTGGAGGACTTCCTCGACCTCCACGGCATCCCCCGCGGCCCGCTGCTGCTGCGCGACTGGAGCCTGCGCACGCTCAAGGCCGGTGGGACCCACAAGCTGGCCGCCATCGAGGCGCTGCTCGCCGCCTACCCGGGGCTCCAGGTGGTGCTGGTCGGCGACAGCGGCGAGCGCGACCCGGAGATCTACCGCGAGGTGGTCGTGCGCCATCCGGGCCGCGTCCTGGCCGTGTATGTCCGCGACGTCGCCCCCGAGCGCCATGCCGCCGTGCGCGCGATCGCCGCCGACCTGGCCGGCCATGGGGTGGAGCTGGTGTTCTCGCCCGACACCGAGGCCGCCCGCCGCCACGCCCTCGACCGCGGCCTGATCGTGGCCGCCGCCCTCCCCGACGACGTCTGAGGCCGGCCGGGTCAGCCCAGCTCGGCCACGCCGGCCAGCAGCCGGTCGACCTCCTCGCGCGTGTTGTAGTGGACAAGGCCGGCCCGGACGGCGCTGCCGGCGTCGCGGATGGCCAGCACGCCGGTCAGCTCCCAGGCATAGTTATGGCCGTTCCAGACGTTGACCCCGCGGGCGGCCAGGTGCTCGGCCACCGCCCTCGGGTCGTGGCCGGCCACGGTGAAGTAGGCGGTGGCCGTCCGCCGGGCCGCCTTGCCGTAGGTGGTCACGTGCCCCATCGCCTCGAGGCCGCTCAGCAGGACCCCGAACAGCTCCAGCTCGTAGGACTCGGCGGCGGCCATGGAGGCCAGTACCCGCTGGCGGCGGCTGCCGGCGGCGCCCGGGTCGAGCGAGGCCAGGTGGTCGACGGCGGCCACCACCCCGGCGAAGTCGGCGAACGGCGAGGTGCCCTGCTCGAACCGCTCCGGGACCTCGTCCGAGGACGAGGCCAGCTTGTCCGGGCGGAGCGTCTCCAGCAGTGCCGGGTCGGCGACCACCGCCCCGATGTGCGGGCCGGACCACTTGTAGGCGCTGGTGGCGTAGAAGTCGGCCCCGAGGGCGGCCGCGTCCACCGGTCCGTGGGCGGCCGCGTGCACCCCGTCGACGTAGGTCAGGGCGCCGGCGGCGTGGGCGGTGGCCGTGATCGCGGCCACGTTGGGCCGGGTGCCGAGCACGTTGCTGGCCGCGCTGACCGCGACCAGCCGGGTCCGTTCGGTGACCAGCCCCTGGTACTGGCCGGCCGGCAGCTCGCCGGTGGCCAGGTCGACCTCGGCCCAGCGCACCACCGCCCCCGCCCGGGCCGCAACCTGGAGCCAGGGCCGGACGTTGGCGTCGTGGTCGAGGCGGGACACCACCACCTCGTCGCCGGGAGCCCAGCCGGCGGCCAGGGCGGCCGCCAGCCGGTAGGTCAGGGTGGTCATGTTCGGGCCGAGGACGACCCCGTCGGGCTGGCCGCCGACCAGGTCGGCCACGGCCCGCCGGCACTCGGCGACGAGCGCGTCCGACCGCCCGCTGGCCGGGAAGGCCCCGCCGACGTTGCCGATCCCGGCCCGGTAGGCGCCGGCGATCGCCTCCACCACCGTGGCCGGCACCTGGGTGCCGGCAGCCCCGTCCAGATAGGCATACCCGTCGGCCAGAGCCGGGTACAGCGCCCGCACCCGCCCGACGTCAAAGCTCATCCGGCTTCCCACCCCTCTGTGGACAGCCAACGGCCCGCCTTCGAGGTCTCGGCTACCCTCCCGATTCGGGGCCCGCACGCGGACGATCCCGCGCATGTCGGCGCGGGCTCACCAAGCGTACGCCTCGGGGGCGGGGCCGCCGGGGCCGGGCCAGATCTGGTCGAGGCGCTCCAGCGCCTTGTCGTCCAGGTCGACCTCGAGGACGCGCAGCGACTGCTCGAGCTGCTCAAGGGTCCGGGGGCCGATGATCGGGCCGGTCACCCCCGGCTGGCGCAGCAGCCAGGCCAGGGCCACGTCGGCGGGCCGCTCGCCCAACTCGTCACAGAACGCCTCGTACTCCTCGACCTGTGAGCGGTGCAGCGCTAGCCGCTTGCGCTGCTGCTCGCCGACGGCGCGGCCCTCTTCGGCCTTGCGCAACGCCCCGCCGAGCAGCCCGCCGAACAGCGGACTCCAGGGGATCACTCCGACCCCGTAGTCGCGACAGGCCGGCAGCACCTCCAGCTCGATCGAGCGCTGGGCCAGGTTGTAGAGCGACTGCTCTGAGACCAGCCCGAGCGAGTGCCGCCGCCGGGCGGCCTCGTTGGCCTTGACGATGTGCCAGCCGGCGAAGTTCGACGACCCCACGTACAGCACCTTGCCCTGCTGGACGAGCAGGTCCATGGCCTGCCAGATCTCGTCCCAGGGCGTGTCCCGGTCGACGTGGTGCATCTGGTACAGGTCGATGTGGTCGGTCTGCATCCGGCGTAGCGAGGCCTCGCAGGCCCGGCGGATGTTCAGCGCCGACAGCTTGTTCTCGTTGGGCCAGTCGCCCATGGACCCGAACACCTTGGTGGCCAGCACGACCCTCTCGCGGCGCCCTCCGCCCTTGGCGAACCAGCGGCCGACGATCTGCTCGGTGACGCCCTCGCCCTTCTTCCAGCCGTAGACGTTGGCCGTGTCGAAGAAGTTGATGCCCTCGTCAAGGGCGCGGTCCATGATCCCGCCCGAGTCCTCCTCAGAGGTCTCCGGGCCGAAGTTCATCGTCCCCAGGCACAGCCGGCTGACCAGTAGCCCGGTTCGTCCGAGATGAGTGTGTTCCATCGACTACCTCCCGCGGTGCGGCGGCCATCGCGGCGGCCGCATATGCTTGATCCATGTTCGATACCCTCTCCGACCGACTCCAAGACACCTTCTCGCGCCTGCGCGGGCATGGCCGGCTGTCCGAGGCCCAGGTCGACGCCGCGCTCCGCGAGGTCCGCCTGGCCCTGCTGGAGGCGGACGTCAACTTCAAGGTGGTGAAGGACTTCATCGCCCGGGTGCGCGAGCGCTCGGTGGGGGAGGAGGTCACCCGCAGCCTCACCCCGGCCCAGCAGGTGGTCAAGATCGTCCACGAGGAGCTGGTCGTCACCCTCGGCGAGCGCAACGTGCCGCTGCAGTGGTCCCCGCGGCCGCCGACGGTGCTGCTGATGGCCGGCCTCCAGGGCTCGGGCAAGACCACCACCGCGGCCAAGCTGGCCCGCTGGCTGACCACCAAGGGCCGCACGCCGCTGCTGGTCGCCTGCGACCTCCAGCGCCCGGCGGCCGTGAAGCAGCTCCAGGTGCTGGGCGAGCAGGCCAAGGTCCCGGTGTTCGCCCCCCATCCCGGCGGCCCGGACGCCGACCCGGTGCCGGTCGCCCTTGGCGCCCGCGACGAGGCCGAGCGGACCGGCCGCGACGTGGTGATTGTCGACACCGCCGGCCGGCTGGCCATCGACGCCGAGATGATGGCCCAGGCGGCGGCCATCCGCGAGGCCGTTCAGCCCACCGAGGTGCTGCTGGTGGTCGACGCCATGACCGGCCAGGACGCGGTGGCCACGGCCCAGGCGTTCCAGGAGGGCGTTGACGTCACCGGGTTCGTCCTGACCAAGCTGGACGGCGACGCCCGCGGCGGGGCCGCCCTGTCGATCCGGGCCGTCACCGGGCGGCCGATCAAGTTCGCCGCCACCGGCGAGAAGCTGGCCGACTTCGACGCCTTCCATCCCGACCGGCTGGCCGGGCGGATCCTTGGCATGGGCGACGTGCTCACCCTGATCGAGCGGGCCGAGGAGCAGATCGACCGCGAGCAGGCCGAGGCGATGCAGCGTGTCGCCGTCGCGCTCGGCGACGTCGAGCACCGCCAGCTCGAGCAGCTCCGTCGCACGGTCTCACGCGAGGCGACGGGATACGCGGAGGCGGCCGCGCAGCAGTTCGACACGACGATCCGGGCGGCGCGCGAGGACG
>DATENJ010000732.1:0-3217 GCA_035275125.1 Actinomycetes bacterium
GACCTCCCAGTTCAGGCCCTGGGGGGCGACGGTGTAGGGGCCGAGCACGACCCGCCAGGTCCCAGGCCCGATCGCGCCGGGCAGGTAGCCGGGGGTGGCGCCGGACGCACTGATCGCGAACTGGTCCCGTGCCCCGCCCGACCAGCCCCGGAACCCGGCCATCCCCGGCCCGGCGGAGGACGCCTCCGGCCCGGCGCCACGCTCGTCGAACACGCCGATGTCCAGGACGTTGCCCGGCACCCCGGGCGGGGTCGGGGGCCGGTCGTAGCGGTAGCGGACGGCCAGCTCGCCGACCCCTTCGGGCACCTCGACCGGCAGGTAGACCCAGTCGGGCCCGCCGGGCCGGATGGCTCCCTGGTAGCGGCGCCGCAGCGGGAGCCGGGCCACCCGCGCTAGCCGCCGAGGCGCGTGCGGACCTCGGCCTGGACCTCGACCACCGGCTGGTCGGCGTCGACCTCCAGCACGACCTCCTTGGCCCGGAACAGCTCCAGCACGGGCCGGGTCTTGGCGTGGTAGTCGCGCAGCCGGGCCTTGACCGCCTCGGGGGTGTCGTCGGCCCTGACCACCAGCTGGCCCCCGCAGACGTCGCAGACGTCGGCAACGGCCGGGCGGGAGGAGATCAGGTTGTAGTCGAGCCCGCAGCGCGAGCACAGGCGGCGGCTGAGGATGCGCCGCTCGACCAGGCTGTCGGGGAGGTCGAGCAGGATCACGGCGTCGAGGTCGTAGCTCTCCAGGAAGAACCGGGCCTGTGGCTGGTTGCGGGGGAAGCCGTCGACGATGAAGCCGTAGTTCCAGTCGTGCTCGTCCAGCCGCCGCCGGACCACCTTCTCGACCAGGTCGTCACTCACCAGCTCGCCGCCGGCCACGCTCCGCCGTACCTGCGCGCCCAGCTTGGTGTGGTGCTCGACGTTCCAGCGGAAGATGTCGCCGACGCTGATGTGCTCCAGGTCGAGCGCGTCGGCCAGCAGCTTGGCCTGGGTGCCTTTGCCGCTGCCCTGCACGCCCATGATGATGTACTTGCGCATGGGAGCATCCTAGAGCGACCAGCGCAGCTCGTAGGGGACCTCGGGGTCGCCCTGGTTGGCGACGTAGCCGCCCTCGCCCTTCAGGCCGGCCAGGTCGCCGGTGCCGGTTCCCTCGACCACCGCCCAGGAGGTCCTGGCGACGCCGATGTCGAAGCCGCCGTCGAGCCGGACCACGAAGCTGCCCGAGCGGCCGGCCAGTGTCCCGGTGAACCGCTCGTAGCCGGTGTAGGCGGCGTCGGCCTGGTCGTAGGCCATCAGCAGCCCGGCCGTGCCCTCGCCGTCGAGCTCGCCGCTGTAGGTGGTGACGACACTGGCGTGGGTGAGCTTGGGGGCCTCGTCGGCCTCGGCGTAGGGTTGCTCGTCCCAGCCCTTGATCGTGAACGTCCCGGTCGCCCTGCTGGTCGTGTCAGCCATCGTCTCGATCACCTCCGCGACCAGTGTTGCCCACATGCGGCTGGGAAGGCTTGTACAAACGCGACGGCGCCGGCCGCCGCCCGAGCGGGGGAGATCGACGCCAATGGGAGCGGTCGAGGAGGAGCCGAGGGGCGTGCTGGGCCTGCGCGCCGGGCGGCGGAGCTTCGAGGTCACCCGCAGCCGGCCCGGCCCGGCGCTGGCCGAGCTGGTCGAGCACTACTGGACGGTCCGCTGGGACCTCACCGGCCGCGACCCCCACACCCAGCACACCCTGCCCCACCCGGCGGTGCACCTGGTCGCCGAGCGGGACCGGTCGGGGATCATGGGCGTGCTCACCGGCCGCTTCACCCGCGAGCTGGAGGGCCAGGGCCGGGCCTTCGGGATCAAGTTCCGCCCGGCCGGCTTCCACCCGTTCCTCGGCGCCCCCGTCTCCAGCCTGACCGACCGCCGGGCCCCGGTGGCCGAGGTGTTCGGCCCGGCCGGCGACGACCTGGTTGCCGACCTCCTGGCCGCCCCAGGCGACCCGGAGCTGGCCGCCACCGCCGAGGCGTTTCTCCTGGCCCGCCTCCCCGACCCCGACCCGGACGTCGCCACCGTCAACCAGGTCGTCGACCAGGTCATGGCCGACCGCGAGATCACCCAGGTCAAGCACCTCACCGACCGCACCGGCATCGGCGTCCGCCGGCTCCAGCGGCTGTTCGCCACCTACGCTGGCGTCACCCCGAAGTGGGTCATCCAGCGCTCCCGCCTCCACGAGGCGGTCGAGCGCCTCGACCAGGGCGACCACCTCGACCTGGGGTTCCTCGCCCGCGACCTCGGCTACTTCGACCAGGCCCATTTCGCCCGCGACTTCCGCTCCGCCGTCGGCCACCCCCCGACCGCCTACGCCAACCGGACCACGGACAAGTAGCGCCTGGCGGCCTCAGCCGGACCTCTCGAGCAGCTCCCGCGCCCGCGTGAACACGCCGTCCAGCATCGGCTCGGTGAGGCGGCCGGTGCTCGTGTTCTGCTGGCTCACGTGGTAGGAGCCGAGCAGGACCCGGTCGTGGGGGAGGGGGGCCTCGGCGGCGTGGGTGAAGCGGGGCTTGGGACGGACGGGGCCGAGGTGGCGGAGGGCCTGGTCCCAGGCGAAGGCGCCGAGGGCGACGACCACCTGGAGGTCGAGGAGGGCGAGCTCGGCGGTCAGCCAGGGGGCGCAGGTGTCCCGCTCTGAGGGGAGCGGCTTGTTGTCGGGCGGGGCGCACTTGACCGGGGCCGTGACGTAGCAGTCGGTCAGGGCGAGGCCGTCGTCGCGGGAGACCGATGTCGGCTGGTTGGCGAAGCCGGTGCGGTGGAGGCTGGCGAACAGCCAGTCGCCGGAGCGGTCGCCGGTGAAGATGCGGCCGGTGCGGTTGCCGCCGTGGGCGGCCGGGGCCAGGCCGAGGACGAGCAGGCGGGCGGCGGGGTCGCCGAAACCGGGGACCGGGCGGCCCCAGTACCGCTGGTCGCGGAAGGCGGCCCGCTTCTCCCGGGCCACCTGCTCGCGCCAGGCGACCAGCCGGGGGCAGCGGCGGCACTCGGCCACCTCGGCGGCCAGGCGGTCAAGGCGCCGGCCGGTGGGGCCCGTGGGCGCGGATGCGGTGCTCGGCATGCCGGCACCGTAGCATCGGGGTCATGGGCGATGGAGGGCAGGCCGACCTGGCCGCGCTGCTGCGGGCGCGGCTGGCCGCCGCCGGCCTGGAGCCGCCGCCCGGCGACACCAGCGACCTCGAACGCGACCTCGCCCTCCACCTTGAACG
>DATENJ010000733.1:0-4000 GCA_035275125.1 Actinomycetes bacterium
GCTGAAGCTGTTCACCCCGGCCCAGTACGACGCCCTGCCCGGCATGGCGTTCCCCGCCCCGGCCGACACCTACCCGGCCAAGGACCCGGTGGCCGACTACCTGCAGGCGTACGCGGCCGCCTTCGACCTGCCGGTGCGGCTGAACGCTCGGGCCACGGACCTGCGACGCGTCGGCGACGACTTCGAGGTCCGCACCGGCGACGCCAGCTACCGGGCCCGGCAGGTGGTGGTGGCCACCGGACCGTTCCAGGTCCCCTTCGTCCCACCGCCAGCCGGCGGATTCGACCCGTCGGTGGCCCAGGTTCACAGTGCCGACTACCGCAACCCCCAAGCCCTCCCGGAGGGACCGGTCCTGGTGGTAGGGGGCGGCAACTCGGGGTTCCAGATCGCCGAGGAGCTGGCCGCCACCCGCACGGTCGACCTGTCGATCGCCACCAGGTACCCGATGTTGCCCCAGCGGCGGGCCGGTCGGGACCTGTTCTGGTGGCTGACCCGACTGGGCCTGCTCCGGGTCACGGTCGACTCCCGGCTCGGCCAGCGGATGAGCCGCCGGGACTTCGTGATCGGGACCAACCGGAAGAGGCTGGAGCGGGCCGGGGTGCGGTTCCGGCCGCGGCTGGTCGACGCCGAGGGCCGCACGGTCCGCTTCGCCGACCACAGCCTCCTGGAGGACGTCGGGGTGGTGGTGTGGGCGACCGGCTACCGTTCCGACTACGCCTGGATCAACGTCCCAGGTGTGGTCCGTGAAGGCCATGTCGTTCACCGGCGCGGCGTGACCGAGGTGCCCGGCCTGTACTTCCTGGGCCTGTCCTGGCAGCACACCCGCGGCTCGGCCCTGCTCGGCTTCGTCAACGACGACGCCGCCTACCTGGCCGACCACATCGCCAGCGGCCGCCGCGCCGCCGTGTCGGCCACGGCCGGCGTCACCCGGCAGCCGTCAGGCCGGGCATGACGCAGCCCCGGACAGCCGGCCAGCTGCCGGGGCGTTCGATCCGCGCAGCCGTGCTGTGGGGCGTCGTCGTCGGCATCCTCCAGGCGGCGTCGCCGCTCGGCTTGTGGTGGCTTGATCCGGCGACCGTCTATGCGCTGTCGCTGGCCCTGATCGCGGCGGTCTATATCGGCTTCGCGGTCGCTGATGGACGGCGGACCGTGATCGTCGTCGAGGCCGTGGTCGCCGGACTGTTCGTGATCGTCGCCGCGGCGGGCGTGACCGGACCGGCCTGGCTGCTGGTGCTGGGCCTCGCCGGGCACGGGTTCAAGGACCTCTGGCAGCACCGGAGCCATTTTGTCGCCAACACTCGCTGGTGGCCACCGTTCTGCATGGTCGTCGACTGGGTCGTCGCCGCGATCCTGGTGCTGCTGCTCGTCGTCGGCGTCGACTTCCACCACTAGGCGGTCGCCGATCACCGGGTCCCGCGGAGGACCGACCGTAGGTGTTCGGCGCTGGCCCACACGTCGGCCACCGGGCCGTCGCCGCGTGGTTCCTCGGTCAGGATGGTGTCCTGCTCCAGCACGTACCAGCCGTCGTAGCCGCGGGCGCGCAGGGACCCGACGATGGCCGGCACGTCCACGTCTCCCGACCCGAGCGGGCGGTACATGCCGTCGCGGACCCCTTGGGTGTAGGTCAGCCGGCCGTCCTGGACCCGCCGGGCCAGGCGGGCGTCGACGTCCTTGAAATGGACATGGGCGATCCGTTCGGGCGCCTGGCGGGCCAGGTCGGCCGGGTCGGTGCCGCCGATCAGCAGGTGGCCAGTGTCGAGGCACAGCGGGATCCAGGAGCCGTCCAGGACCTGCCGCACCTCCTCGCCGGTCTCGATCATCGTGCCGACGTGAGGATGCAGCACCGCCCGGACGCCCCGCCGCTTGGCCAGCTCGGCCAGCCGGTCGAGGTTGGTGAGCAACACCATCCAGCCGTCGTCGTCGAGCACCGGGCGGCTGTCGTAGCCGTCGGCGCCGGTGACCGCCGACAGCACCAGGACGCCGGCCCCAGAGGCGGCGTAGCCCTCGAGCAGCCGTTCGACCTCCGGCACGGGGTCGTGGCCGGCGACATGGAGCAGCAGCGGGGTGAACCCGCCGACAGCCTGAAGGCCGTGATGGTCCAGGACCTGCGTCATCGCGTCGGGCTGGGCGGGCAGGAACCCGTCGGGCCCGAACTCGGTCGCGGTCAGTCCGACCTCGCGCATCTCGGCCAGCACCCGGTCGGGACCGAGCTGGTGGCCCCAGCCGGGCACCTCGCACACCCCCCAGGAGATGGGGGCGCCGGCGATCCTGGCCTGGGCGGGCGGCTCGGTTGTCGTCATCTGCGCACCTCTTCCATCCGCACCGGCCGGTGCTGCTGTAGGGACGTGGTACAGGCCTCGGCGATCCAGCCGGCCTCCAGTGCGTCGGCGACCGTGCACGGCGATGGCCGCCCTCCGGAGACGACCTCGGTGAAGGCCTGGAGCTCGGCACGGTAGGCGGGCAGGAACCGGTCCATGAAGAAGTCCCAGGGCTTCCCGGAGGGGAAGCGCACCCCCGGCTCAACCGAGCGAATGGGCAGGCGGTCCTCGAGCCCGACGGCGATGCTGTCCCTGGAGCCGTGCAGCTCCAGGCGCACGTCGTGGCCGCGCGGGTTGTAGCGGCTGTTGGACACCATGACCAGGGTGCCGTCGTCCAGGGTCAGCACGGCCGCCGAGGTGTCGACGTCGCCGGCCTCCGCGAACAGCTCGTCACCGCGGTTCGCGCCGGTGGCGTAGACCTCGACCACCTCGCGGCCGGTCACCCAGCGGATGCTGTCGAAGTCGTGCACGCTGCAGTCGCGGAAGATGCCCCCCGAGACGGCCACATAGGCCGCCGGGGGCGGGGCCGGGTCCATGGTGATCGCCCGCACGGTGTGCAGCCAGCCGAGCTCGCCGCTGGCCACGGCGGCGCGGGCCGCCTGGTAGCCGGCGTCGAAGCGACGCTGGTAGCCGATGTGGACCGGGACGCCGGCCGCCTCCACCCGCCGCTGCACCTCCAGGCCCTCGGCCACTTTGCGAGCGACCGGCTTCTCACAGAAGACGGGCAGGCCGGCCTCGACCGCGGCCAGGATCAGCTGCGGGTGGGCGTCGGTCGCGGCCGCCACGAGGACACCGTCGACTCCCGCGGCCAGCAGTGCCGCCGGCCCCTCGGCCGGCTCGGCGCCGAGCCGGCCGGCGACCTCGGCGGTGACAGCCGGGACGGCGTCGGTGACGACCAGCGAGTCAACGGCCGGCAGGTCGCTGAGGGTCTGGGCGTGGAACGCGCCGATGCGGCCCAGTCCGATCAGGCCAAGACGCATGGTGGAGCCTCCTTTCAGTCCAGTCCGCCGAAGACGTTCTGGTCCCAGTCGATGACCGATCCGGTGACAACGCCACTGCGGTCCGACAGCAGGAAGACCACGAAGTCGGCGATCTCATCGACCTGGCCGAGCTTGCCCATAGGGAGGGACGCTGCCGCCCGCTCCCGCCAGGCGTCGTCAGCCGCATGGAAGGTGCGCTGGGTGGCGTCCTCGCCCTCGGTCTCGGTCCAGCCGATGTCGAGGCCGTTGATGCGGATGCGGTCCCAGCGGTGGGCGTGGGCGGCGTTGCGGGTCAGGCCGGCCAGGCCCGCCTTGGCCGCGACGTAGGGGGCCAGGTAGGGCTGACCGCCCAGCTCGGAGGTGGAGATGATGTTGACGACCGTGCCCGGCGCCTTACGGGCCAGCATGTCCTTGACCACCGCTTGCATCAGGAAGAACGGTGCCCGCAGGTTGACCGCGACGTGGGCGTCGAACAGCTCCGGGGTGGTGTCCAGCAGGGTGCCCCGCGAGGTAAGCCCGGCCGCGTTGACCAGGCAGTCGACCCTGCCCAGCTCGGCCACCACGGCCGCCACCGAGCCCTGGGCCTGGGCCACGTCGGCCACGTCGGCCTGCACGAACAACGCCTTGGCGCCGGCGGCCCGCAGCTCGGCGGCCAACTCCTCGCCCGGTTCGCGGCGTCGGCCGGTGACGGCCACGGCGGCG
>DATENJ010000734.1:0-7622 GCA_035275125.1 Actinomycetes bacterium
GGCCGGCCAGGCCGAGCATGGCCCGCAGCTCCTCCTGGCCCTCCTCGGCCCGCCCCAGCTGGTACTGGGCCAGCCCGGCCCACAGGTGCCACCTGGCCCGCTGCCGGGAGGTGGCGTCGTCGCGGGCCAGGGCGCGCTGCAGCATGCCGAGGGCCTCCTGGAAGCGGCCGTGCCGCCGGTGGACCAGCCACAGGTCCTCCAGCAGGCCGGCCACGGCGTCGATCCCGCCCGCCTCGGCCAGCTCCTGCCAGGCCGCCCTGAGGTTGGCGGTCTCGGGGTCGACCTCGGCCAGCACCGCCGTGTCGAGGGCGTCGGCCAGCCGGTCGTGCCTGGCGGCCAGGAACCCGGCGTAGTAGCCGGCATGGGCGCGCCTGGTCGCGGCGGCGTCGCCGGCCGCCTCCAGCCGCTCGGTGGCGAACTGGCGCAGCAGCTCGTGCAGGCCGTAGCGCCCGCCGTCGGCCCGGTCGACCAGCGACCGCTCGACCAGCGCCGACAGCATGGCCGGGTCGGCTCCGGCGACCGCGTCGGCGGCGGCCGCGTCGAAGCCACCGCGGAACACCGACAGCCGGGCCACGGCCTGCTGCTGGCCGGCGTCGAGCAGCCGCCAGGACGCCTCGATCACCGACCGCATGCTGCGGTGGCGGGGCGGGACGGTGGCCGAGGTCGTCTGGAGCAGGTTCAGGTCGGAGACGAGCTTGTCCGCGATCACCTGGCAGGGGAGCGTCCGGGCGAGGTCGGCGGCCAGCTCGATGGCCAGCGGCAGGCCCTCGACCAGGCGGCAGATGGCGGCGACGGCCGGCCCCTCGTCCTCGAGCGAGAAGCCGGCCCTGACCCGCCGGGCCCGCTCGGCGAACAGCTCGACCGCCGCCGCCTCGCCCAGCCCGGGCACGTCCAGGACCCACTCCACCCCGGCCCCGACCCGCCGTCTGGACGTCGCCAGCAGCTTGAGCCCCGGGGCGGCGGCCAGCAGACCGTTGACCAGGGACGCGGCGCCAGGCAGGTGCTCGAGGTTGTCCAGCACGACCAGCAGACGCCGCTCGGCCAGCCAGGCACCGAGCAGCTCCCGGGCCGGGCGCCGGCCGGCCAGAGGCACGGCCATGGCCTCGGCAACAGTGACGGCCAGCAGGTCGGCCACGCCCTCGGGGTCGTCCGACTCCACCCCGGCCAGGGCGACGACAGCGACCCCGTCGGCGAACCCGGGAGCCAACCGCTCGGCCGCGGCCAGGGCCAGCCGCGACTTGCCAACCCCACCCGGCCCGACCAGCGTCACCAGTCGGCACGCCTCCCCCTCGACCAGCGCCGCCACCCGCCCCAGGTCACCCTCCCGCCCGATCAGTCCGGGATCGTGGACAGCCGGCGGGGCCCCTGTTCCCCGTGAGCTACGCTCCCCCTCCGGGTGGGTTGGGGTGAGTTCGCCGGCGCGGATGCGGTCGGCCAGGCGGACTGTCTCTGGGGACGGCTCGACCCCTAGCTCTTCGGTGAGGACGTGGCGGCAGGTCTCGAACTGGGCCAGGGCGGCGGCCCGGTCGTCCTTCTGGGCCAGGAACGACATCAGCAGCCGGTGGGCTTCCTCCGACAGCGGGTCGAGCGACAGCATGCGGCGGGCCAGCTCGACCCCGGTGGCCGGGTCGCCGCGGGCGGTGGCGTCGTCGGCCAGTCGGGACAGCCCGGTCACGGCCAGTCGGCGCAGGTGCTCGCGCTCGCGCTCGGCCCATTCCTCAAAGTCGGGGGCGCCCCGCACCACCAGGTCGTCGAGGAAGTCGCCCCGGTAGAGCCGGACGGCCGCCCCGACCCGCTCCAGGTCGCCGTCCCCGCCGGCCAGCGCCGCCTCCAGCTCACGCCGGTCGAGCCAGTAGCTCGACGGGTCGACGGCCACGTACCCGCGCGTCACCTGGAGGTTGTCGTCGGCCACCCGGCGCAGCTTGGTCAGGGCCAGGCGCAGGTTGGCCCGGGCGCCGTCCTCGGGCAGGTCGCCCCAGAGCAGACCGGCCAGGGCCGACCGCGAGTGCCGCTCGCCGGTCGTGGCCAGGTACAGCAGCAGGGCGGTGGCCTTGGCCGAGCCCAACTCGACCGGCGAGCCGTCATCAAGAGTGACCCTGGGCTTGCCAAGGACGGCGATGCGGAGCCCTGGCACCCAGCCACCTGCCCTTCGTGTGCGTCGGGCGAAGCCTAGCGTATGGGATCATCGGCCTGACAAGGGAGGGACGGTGGCGGGGGACGACGGCCGGGCGCACGAGGTCGCCTTCGTGCTCGGCGGTGGCGGGGTGCTCGGCGCCCACGAGGTCGGCATGCTCCAGGCCCTCGCCGAGGCCGCGATCCGGCCCGACCTCGTGCTCGGCACCTCGGTGGGGGCGCTCAACGGCGTGTTCGTGGCCGCCCACCGCGACCCGGGCGCGGCCGTGCCCGAGCTGGCCGCGGTGTGGCGTGATGGTGTGGCCGCCGAGGCGTTCGGCGGCTCGCTGTTCGGGCGGGTCCGGACCCTGGCCCGCTCCGGCACCCACCTGCACTCCAACGAGCCGCTGCGCCAGCTGCTGGAGGCGCTGCCGGTGGAGCGCATCGAGGAGCTGGCCGTGCCATTCCAGTGCGTCGCCGCCAGCATCGAGCGGGCCGCCGCCCACTGGTTCGCCGACGGGCCGATCGTCCCGGCCGTGCTCGCCTCGGCCGCCGTGCCCGGGCTGCTGCCGCCGGTCCAGGTGGGCGACGAGCACTTCTTCGACGGCGGGCTGGTCCACAGCATCCCCATCGGCCGGGCCCTCGAGCTGGGGGCCAGGACCGTGTATGTGCTCCACGTCGGCCGTATCGAGCGGCCCCTCCAGGTGCCGTCCCGTCCCTGGGAGGTGGGGTTGGTGGCGTTCGAGATCGCCCGCCGGCACCGGTTCGCCGAGGACATGGCGGCGGTCCCGCCGGGGGTGACCGTCCACGTCCTGCCCGCCGGGGCCGAGGGCGCGGCCGGGGTCGACCTGTCCCAGCTCCGCTACCGCGACGCCTCCCGGATCGACGAGCACATCAAGCGGGCCTATGAGGCCTCGGCCGCCTATCTGGCCGGGGCGTCTCAGCGGACGGGGTGACAGGTGCTGCCGCCGAAGCTTGTCCGCCGGCTGGTCCTGGCGCCGCTGGTGCTGGTGGTCACCGTCGGCCTGCTGGTGCTGCTGCCCGGGCTGGTGATCCTGGCCGCGGCCGCCTCGCCGCTGCTGCCTGGCCGCTGGCGGGCGCTGCGGCTGCTCTGGTTCGCGCTGGTCTGGCTGGCCATGGAGTCGGTGGCCCTGTTCGCCTGCCTGGCCCTCTGGGTGGCCAGCGGCTTCGGCGGCCGGCTGAGCTCCGAGCCCTCCCTGGAGCGCCACTACGCGCTGATGCGCTGGTGGCTGGCGGTGGTGTTCCGGGTGGCGTCGCGCACGTTCCGCCTGCGCATCGAGATCGAGGAGCCGGAGCTGACCCGCGAGGAGGCCGCGGCCCGCCTGACCCGCCCGGTGATCGTGCTCAGCCGCCACGCCGGCCCCGGCGACTCGTTCCTGCTCGTCCACCACCTGCTCAGCCGCTACCAGCGCAAGCCCCGGATCGTGATGAAGGCCGCGCTTCAGTTCGACCCCGGCCTCGACGTGGTCATCAACCGCCTACCCAACGCCTTCGTCCCGGCCCGGCGGGGTGCCGGCGACCGGGTCATCAAGGAGATCGAGCGGCTGGCGGCCGGCCTCGGCCCCTCCGGGGCTCTGGTGATCTTCCCCGAGGGCGCCAACTTCACCCCGCGGCGGCGGGTCAGGGCCATCCGGCTGCTGGAGGAGCGCCGCCTGGCCAAGGAGGCGGCCAGGGCCAGGGCCATGGAGCACCTGCTCCCGCCCAAGCCGGGCGGCGCCCTTGCCGCGATCGAGGCCGCCCCGGCCGCCGACGTGATCTTCGTCGCCCACACCGGCCTTGAGCACGTCGTCACCGTCGGCGACGTGTGGCGCGCCCTGCCCATGGAGCAGGTCCTCAAGGCCCGCTGGTGGCGCGTGCCCGCCGGCGAGGTCCCGGAGGACCGTGAGGCCCAGGTCGACTGGCTGTACTCGTGGTGGGCGACCATCGACCTGTGGATCCGCGACCACCGCCCCACCGCCCTGCCCCGCAAGGACCGCCAGGTCGGCGTGGCCGTCCAGCCGGCGCCGGGCGAGCTACGGTAGCCTCCTCCCCATGGAACCGACGACGCTGCGGCTGGCTCAGGACCCCGATGCCGACGCGCTGCTCGCCAGGGAGCCGCTGGCGCTGGTGATGGGCATGCTGCTGGACCAGCAGTTCCCGCTCGAGTGGGCGTTCCGGGCGCCCTGGCGGCTGGCCCAGCGGATGGAGCGGACGTCGCTGGACGCGGCCGAGCTGGCCGACTGGGATCCGGACGGGTTCGTCAAGCTGATGGCCGGCCCGCCGGCCCTGCACCGCTACCCGGCGTCGATGGCCGTGCGGGTCCAGGCGCTCTGCCGCATCGTCGTCGACGAGTACGGCGGGGACGCCGCCGCCATCTGGCGGACCGCCACCACCGGCAAGGAGCTGTTCGCCCGGCTCCGGGCCCTGCCCGGCTTCGGCGAGCAGAAGGCGCGGATCTTCATCGCCCTGCTCGGCAAGCAGCTCGGCGTCCAGCCCGACGGCTGGCGGGAGGTGGCCGGCGCCTACGGCGAGGACGGGTCGCGCCGGTCGGCGGCCGACGTCACCGACCCCGACACGCTGGCCGAGGTGCGGGCCTTCAAGCAGGCGGCCAAGAAGGCAGCCAAGGGCGGCGGCTAGTGGACGACCTGGTCACCGAGGTGCTGGCCGTGGTCAGGCGCATCCCCTCGGGCCGGGTCCTGACCTACGGCGACGTCGCCGCCCTGGCCGAGGTCGACGCCACCGCCCGCGACGTCGGCCAGGTCCTGCTGCGCCACGGCGACGGCGACGACGTCCCCTGGTGGCGGGTCCTGCGCGCCGACGGCACACCCCCGCCCCACCTGCTCGACCGCCAGCTCGACCTTCTCCGGGCCGAGGGGACCCCACTCGCGCGCTCAGGCGCCGCCGTCGACCTCCACCTCGCCCGCTGGGCGGCCTCGGGCCGCGGCCAGGATTCCCAGCCGTCCCTGTTCGACTAGGGGCCGCTAGGGGGCTGCGGCCCGGAGGGGCTGCGGACATCCGCGAGCCACCCCTGGGGCCTTGGGCTACCCTCTCAGAAGGGGCTCCAAGAGCGGCACGTGGGGTTCGAGCGTGCGCTGTGGAGCGTGCGCTGGGTTCAGTCGAGGTCGTTGCGGTGGACCCGGCCGGCTGCCATGACCAGGCGGAGGTTGCGGGCCGGGTGGGTGAGCAGGCCGAGGCGCTCCAGCGGGTTTCCGTCGACCACCAGCAGGTCGGCCAGGGCCCCGGGGGCGACCACCCCGACCTGGCCTTGGAGGCCGAGCAGGCGGGCCGCCACCGTGGTCGCCGAGCGCAGGACGTCGGCGGCCGGCTGGACCTCTGACCGGATGGTCAGCTCGGTGAGCTGGCGGCGGTGCATGCCGCCGAGCAGGTCGGTCCCGTAGACGATCGGCAGCCCGGCCCTGGCGGCCAGCTCCAGCGCCCCCAGCCCGGCGTCGAGCACTTCGAACACCTTGACGTGCTGGGCGGCCGGCATGCCGTGCTCCAGGCCCTCGTCGGCCAGGGCGGCGTAGGTGGCCAGGGTGGGCACGTAGAACGCCCCGGTCCGCTTGAACAGCTCGATGGACGACCCGTCCATCAGGTTGCCGTGCTCGATGCAGCCGACCCCGGCCTCCAGCCCCCGGTTGACCGCGGCGGCGGTGTAGGCGTGCCCGGTGACGTACCGGTTGGCCGCCTGCGCCTCCTCGACGATTGCCCGCAGCTCCTCCATCGAGTACTGGGTCGAGTCGATCCGGTCGGTGGGGGAGGCGATCCCGCCCGAGAGCATCACCTTGACGTGGTGCGCGCCCCGCCGCAGCTGCTCCCTGGTCGCCCGGCGGACCTCGGTGACGCCGT
Organism: Actinomycetes bacterium; assembly: GCA_035275125.1. GTDB lineage: Bacteria > Actinomycetota > CALGFH01 > CALGFH01 > CALGFH01 > CALGFH01. The sequence goes on from DATENJ010000734.1 coordinate 5,962, forward strand.
CGGCGACCACCGTGAGGGCGGGGGCGTAGGGGTGCTGGTCGAGCAGGTCCCGTCCGGGCCCGCGCGAGTCGCCGTGCCCGCCGGTCTGGGAAAGCGCCCTGCCCCCGAAGATGACCCGGGGCCCGGCGAACAGCCCCTCGGAGACGGCGGCCGCGATCCCGTGGTCGGCCCCGGCCACGTCGCGGACGGTTGTGAACCCCCGGTCCAGCATCCCCCGCAGGATCCCGGCCGCCCTGGCCGTCAGGTACGACGGCGTCCACTCCTCCAGCGCCCCCAGGTCGGCGGTGGCCGCGTACACGTGCACGTGGGCGTCGATCAGCCCCGGCATGACCGTCCGGCCCTTCACGTCGAGGACGGTCGCCTCCCCGGCCCTGACCGCCGAGGCCGGCCCGACCTCCACCACCCGGCCGCCCTCCACCACCACCGCCTGGCCCTCGGTCAGCGACCCGGCCTCGGGGTCGAGCACGGCGGCGTTGCCCAGCACGATCCGCCCGGTGTCCAGCGGCCATCCCTCCGATCCCGTCCCGGCGTCGGGTGCAGGCTATCCTGCTCCCCATGGACGTGAGCGTCGGCACCTTCAACCTCAACAACCTGTTCTCGCGGTTCAACTTCGAGGCCCAGGTCGACGCCATCGTCGAGGACGACCCCGAGAGCGGCCTGACCGCCACCTACACCTTCAACGACCCCGAGCGGTTCCGGCTGCGCACCTACCAGGGCCGCCTGGTCCACGGCAAGAACCCGGCCGACCAGGACACCATCGCCGCCCGGATCGCCGCCATGGACCTGGACGTCCTGTGTGCCCAGGAGGTCGAGGACATCGACACCCTGCGGTTCTTCGCCGCCCAGCACCTGGGCGGCAGCTACCGGTACCTGGTCCTGGTCGAGGGCAACGACCCCCGGCTGATCGACCTGGCCGTGCTGTCCAAGCTGCCGCTTGGGGCGGTTTCCTCCCACCAGCACGCCATCCACCGCGAGCAGCCGGCCGAGGCGGTGTTCAGCCGCGACCTGCTGGAGGTCGACATCCTCCACCCGACCAACGGCTCGCGGCTGCTGACCCTGTTCAACAACCATCTCAAGAGCCAGTTCGTCCCGTTCGACCAGGACCCGGTGGCCGGCAAGGAGGCCAACGACACCCGCCGCCGCCGGCAGGCCGAGACGGTCGAGCGGATCGTGGCCGCCCGAACCCGCCCCGACAGCCGCTTCCTGATCCTTGGCGACCTGAACGACCCGCCGGACGCCCCGCCCCTGGCCGCCATCACCGCCTCCGAGCAGCTGCGGCTGGTCAACGGCCTGGCCCAGCCGGCCGAGACCCGCCCGCCCAAGGCCGACGTCCCGCCCCCGCCGGCCTCGGGCGCCTGGACCCACCGCTTCAAGGAGCCCGGCCAGCCGGCCCACTACGAACTGTTCGACCAGATCTGGCTCAGCCCGGCCCTGGCCGCCCGCCAGACCGGCGCCTTCATCGACCGCCGCACCCGCCACGGCGGCGACGGCAGCGACCACGACCCGGCCTGGGTCACCCTCACCCTCTAGCCCTGCCCGGCCACCTCAGACACCGATGGTGAGGGCGGCCGTGTAGCCGCCGGCGACGTCCCCGGACATGGTGGCGAGCTGGTGGATGCCGCCGTCGTCGCTGAAGACGTTGTCGCTGGTCAGGCTGGTCT
>DATENJ010000735.1:0-5376 GCA_035275125.1 Actinomycetes bacterium
CCCAGAGCAGCAGCACCGGCCCAGCCAGGGCGGCCGCCGCGTAGAGCAGGGCGTTTCCCCAGCCCCCGACCGGCCAGTCGATCAGGCTCCAGATCGCCGCCAGCCAGATGACCACCAGCGCGCCCAGCACCGCGCCGCCGCCGGCGCCGGCCACCAGACCGGCCAGGGCATGCAGCGTCGGCCGCCAGCTCCGCTTCGTGTCCATCCAGATCATGCGCTCAAGGTAAACGCCGCCGAGGCCGGCGGCCATGTGGTCCGCCCTCCGCGCGGGGTGAGGAAAACCCCACCCAGCGCAGGCCGCGCGCCCCAACGACACCCCGGCCCGGGCGGGGCAGCCTGGTGCGGTCACGGACCAAGGAGGGAATCCGAGATGATCGAAGCGCATGGGTTGACCAGACGATACGGCGACAAGACCGCCGTCGACGGCCTGACCTTCACGGTGCGGCCGGGCGTGGTGACGGGCTTCCTGGGACCGAACGGGGCCGGGAAGTCGACCACCATGCGGCTGATCCTGGGGCTGGACGCACCGACCAGCGGGTCGGTGACCGTCAACGGCAAGCCCTACCAGCAGCACGCCGCGCCCCTGCACGAGGTGGGCGCCCTGCTGGACGCCCGCTCGGTCCACCCCGGCCGGAGCGCCTACAACCATCTGCTGGCGCTCGCCCAGACCTGCGGGATCCGGCGCTCCCGGGTGGACGAGGTGGTCGAAGCGGTCGGCCTCGGCGAGGTGGCCCGGCGGCGGGCCGGCGGCTTCTCGCTCGGCATGGGCCAGCGGCTCGGGATCGCCGCGGCGCTGCTGGGCGACCCGGCAACGGTGATCCTCGACGAGCCCGTGAACGGCCTGGACACCGAGGGCATCCGCTGGATCCGGTCGCTGCTGCGGGGGCTCGCCGCAGAGGGGCGGACCGTCTTCGTCTCGTCGCACCTGATGAGCGAGATGGCCCTGACCGCCCAGCACCTGATCGTCATCGGCCGGGGGCGGCTGATCGCCGACACCGGCATGGAGGAGTTCGTCGCCCGGGCCGCGCCAGGCATCGTCCGGGTCCGCAGCACCGATCCCGCCGCCCTTGCCACCCTGCTCCGCTCGCGGGAGATCGCGGTCTTGGAGGACGGGGAAGGCGCCCTGGCCGTGTCCGGGCTCAGCACCGACCAGGTCGGCCGGCTCGCCGGAGACGCCGGGATCACGCTGCTGGAGCTCACCGCCCAGCAGGCCTCGCTGGAGGAGGCCTTCATCGACCTGACCAGGGACGCGGTCGAGTTCCGCGCCCCGACGACCGGAGGAGCACAGCCATGACCACGACCCGCCACCTCCACCCGGCCCGACCGGCCGGCCCCACCGCCCAGCGGGTAACCCAGGCCCGGGTGATCCGCTCGGAGTGGACCAAGCTGCGCTCGGTGCCCTCGACCGCCTGGTCGCTGCTGGCGACCCTCGTCCTGATCGTCGGGTTCGGCGCGCTGTACAGCGTGCTGCGGGTGACCCGGCCGCCGACCGAGCCCGAGGCCATCGCCACCTTCGACCCGACCGCGGTCAGCCTCACCGGCGTCCAGCTGGCCCAGCTGGCCATCGGCATCCTCGGCGTGCTGCTGGTCGCCGGCGAGTACGCCACCGGCACGATCCGGGCCAGCCTGACCGCGGTCCCGCGGCGGCTGCCGGTGCTCTGGGGCAAGGCCATCGTGTTCGCGCTGACCACGCTCGTCCTTTGCCTGCCCGCGACCCTGGCGGCGTTCCTGATCGGCCAGTCGATCCTCTCGGCCGAGCGGCTCGACATCTCCCTGAGCCACCCGGGGGTGGCCAGGGCGGTGGTCGGCAGCGCGCTCCTCCTCAGCGCCGTCGGCCTCCTCGGGCTGGGACTCGGCGCGCTGCTGCGCAGCACCGCGGGAGCGGTCGCGGCGCTGTTCGGCGTGCTGTTCGGGCCCCAGCTCCTGGCCGGCCTGCTGCCCGCCGCCTGGTCGGACAAGATCTACCCGTACCTGCCGGTGCCAGCGGGCGCCGCCGTCGCCAACCTGCAGCCCGACCCGGCGTCACTCGCCCCCTGGACCGGGTTCGGCCTGTTCTGCCTCTACACCGCGGTCGTGCTAGCACTCGCCGCCTGGCAGCTGCGCCGCCGCGACGCCTGAGGCGGGTCGGTGCGAGGCTCGGCTAGCCGAGCCTCGCGTCCAGGCGGGTCAGGGCGGCCTGGAGGAACTCGTCGCGACGCCGGAGCAGGACGTCCTGGGTGAGGTCGGGGCGGCCCTGGCCGGCGATGGCCGAGGGGAACCAGCCCATGTCGGGCGGGGTGCTGAGAGCGGCGACAAGGTCCCAGTAGGCGACGTCGGCGGCGGGCCGGGCGGCGACCTCCTCCCAGCCCTGCTGGATGTCGTGGGCGGCGTCGAGGCCGAAGCAGATGGCGGCGTCGCAGCGGAGCGAGCCCAGGTCGATCCCGGGGGAGCCGCTGCCGGCGCAGTCCCAGTCGATCAGGCCGTTGAGGGTGTCGCCGGTCCACAGGGCGTTGCCCTGCCAGAGGTCGCCGTGGACGAAGACGGCCGGGTCCTGTGGGGGCGGGTCGGCGACGCGCTGCTCGGCTTCGACGAGGAGAGGGTCGGTCGGGTGCCGGCGGCGGAGGGCGGCGAAGTCGACGCTGGCGATGGGCCGGTCGCGCTCGGGTAGGGCGGAGGACGGCTCCAGCGGGATGGCGTGGAGGCCGGCGGCGGTGCGGCCGAGGGTCCGGAGGCGGGTCGAGGGGCGGTCGGGCGGGATCCTGCTGCTGCCCGGGACCTGCTCGACCAGGACCAGGGGAGGGTCGCCGTCCAGGTCGGCGGCCAGCAGCCGTGGCGCCGGGATGTGGTGGTCGGCGGCCAGCCGGAGCGCGGCCACCTCGGTGGCGAGGCCGGCGGGGTCCTGGCTGGCGCCGACCCGCAGCACCACGCTGCGGTCCTCGCCGTGTCGGCTGAGCCGGACCAGCCAGGGGGAGCCGCCGTCGCGGAGGCCGCGGACCCCGGTGACGTCGGCCCCTGGGGCGGCGGCGCGGACGGCCCAGCCGAGCGATGCGGGGTCGAGGGAGGGCATGGTCGGCGATGGTACCGCGACGATGTGACCAGAACCGCTGGGACAGCCGCGCGGCTGGCGACGTCGAGCGTTGGCCGGATGCTCGAGGCGGAGCTCCTGACCCTCGTCCCGGGCCAGGCCGAGCTCGGTGCCGGTCCGGCCGTTGGCGCCGCCCTCGGCGGCCCGGGCGACCACCGTGGCAGCATGAGCCGGGACGCCTGGTGGGGACCGGCCGGGCGGCGGCGGCGGCGAACATTCGATTGGAGGCTGACGTGCGGGTGCGGGAGGTGATGACCAGCTCGGCTGTCTCCGCGGCCTCACGAGCGGTGGTGGCCGCCGACGGCGACCGCATTCGGGCCGAACGTCACGCTCGCGAGGTCGTCGCCGACATGCACTGGCGGGGCATGGTCGTCCCACCCCTGTACACCCGTATGGCCGCCGAGTTCCAGGACCTGATCGCCAGCGGCGACTACGCCGCCTGGGTCGCCAGCGGGCCCAGTACCGGGCACACGTCCCGCCCGACCAGACGGTTCCGGCCCATCTCGCCAAGCCCTTTCTGAGCGCCACCCTGACCGTGGCGCAGCCGGTCAGCGGGGGCGCCCCTGGCGCAGGGTCTCGACCGACCTGGCGATCCGCCGCTGCCGCGTCTCCTCGGTCTTGGCCCCGGTCACCTGCAGGACGTGCCAGGACTTGTTGCTGTAGGACAGCCTCTCGAACGTGGTCCGGGCCGCCGGGTCCGCGTCGAGCGCGGCCGCCAGGTCGTCCGGCACCGTCACCTCCCGGGGCGCGGTGTCCAGCTCCAGGTCGACCTCGACCTCATCCCCTCCGGCCACCCCCGCCCCGGCCCGGTGCTCGGCACTCAGGCCGATCATCGACTTCCCGCCCAACGAGGCCACCGTGCTCCGGTAGCTGTAGCCGTTGACCGTCACGGTCACCGCCGGCCGCTTCCCCGACCCGAGGGCCGCCATCACGTCGTCGGGGACCTCGATACCGGTGGCGGTCTTCCCGCCCTGCAGGATGGTGGTCCGGAACCGCATGTCGTTCCTCCGTCGCTGGGTCGAAGGGCGGGTCGGGGGGTGCGGGAAGGTGAGGCGAATGTGGTCGAGGTTGGTGGGAGGCGGAGGAGGGTCGCGGGTGCGGGCAAGTGAAGCGAATGTGGTCGCGGTTCGTGGGAGGCGGAGGAGGGTCGGGGCGGGGCTGGTCGAGGGTCGGGGGGTTGGTTGAGGGTCGGGTTGGTTGAGGGTCGGGTTGGTCAAGAGTCGGATGGGGCTGTGGACAACCGCGGGAACCCCGCCCTCCGGGGTGCTAGTTTCCCCCTCCGGGGGCCCGACTCCCCGGGGCTTGGGGTTAGCCGTGCCCAAGCTGCGGGGCCTGGTTCGGGGGGCAGGGGGCGGAGCCCCCGCACGTCCCCCCGTGCTGGGTCCGGACCTCCCCGTGCTGGGCGCGTACGTCTCCCGAGCCCGGACAACGCCGCGCCCCTCTCCGATCAGGCGGTGAAGAACCGGGTGAGCACTGGGGCGAGGGCGGTGGGGTCGACGTTGTGCTGTTGGCCTTCGATGGTGGCGACCTGGGCGTTGGGGATCAGGGTGGCGAGGGCGTTGGCGGTCTCTTCCATGAAGCCGAAGCTGGCCCCGCCGACGATGATGAGGGTGGGAACGGGAACCGACTTGGCGATGTCGGTGGGGAGGGTGTAGTCGCCCATGACGGTGGCGTCGTAGGCGAGGGTGTGGGCGATGGCCTCCTGCTGGGCCCACCAGGGGGCCTGGCGGGCGCTGGCGACGAACTCGGGGGGCATCCCGACCACCTTGGCCATGAAGTACTCGGCGGCGTCGCCGCGACGGCCGGAGGAGACTAGCTCGCGGTAGATGCTGGCGGTGTCGTCGGGCAGGTCGGGGCGGCCGTTGACGTTGTAGGGCGGCTCCCACATGGCCAGCCTGGTCACCGGGGCGCCGCCGGCGGCGGCGTGCATGGCCAGGGCGGCGCCCGAGGAGGTGCCGTAGAGGTTGGCCGACCCGCCGGCGGCCTCGATCACGGCCTTGATGTCCTCGACCTCGCGCTCGATGGCGTACGGCGGTGTGTCGCCGGAGTCGCCGCGGCCGCGGCGGTCGAAGTTGTAGACGGTGTGGTGGGCGGCCAGCTCGGCGGCAAGGCCGGCGTTGGCCATGCGGTCGGTCGAGCCGCCGCTGACGAGCACGACCGGCGGGCCATCGCCGAGCCGGTCGTAGGCCAGGGTGGTGCCGTCGCGGGAGGTGACGGTCTCCATGGTGCGCTCCTTTGCGGTGTGCGGGCCGGTGCTCGGCGCCGTTCACGAGGTGGTCGGAGCCGTGGGCGCCTTCTCGACATCGGCCGGT
>DATENJ010000736.1:0-14596 GCA_035275125.1 Actinomycetes bacterium
GCCGGCGCGTTCCCGACCGCACCGGACGCGCTGGCCGAGCTGGCCGCGGCCGACCCGGTGGTGGCCCGGATCGCCGCCCGCTTCCCCGGGACCGGCCCGGTGCTCCAGCCCGACCTCCTCACCGCCGTGGTCCGGGCCATCAGCGCCCAGCAGATCACCCTGCGGTTCGCGGCCGTCCTCCGCGCCCGCCTCGCCCGCCGCTACGGCCAGCGCCACCAGGTCCCGGTCCCCCCGGGGGTGTGGACAGCGTCGAGCACCCCACCCGACCGTGGGCTACCCTCCCGTTCGGGGGCCCCAGCAACCCGGGGTCGAGGTGACTCCATGTCCGTGGGTCGAGGTGACTCCTTGTCCGCCGACCCGGTCCCGCGCGACCCGGCGGACGGCGAGGTGTGGAGCCTTGACCCCTCGCGGCTTGCTGGGGCCGAGGTCGCCGACCTGCGCGAGCTCCAGTTCTCCAACGCCAAGGCGGTGGCGGTCATCGCGTTCGCCGGGGCGGTGGCGTCGGGGCGACTGGACCTCGAAGAGCTGGCCGCCAGCGACGACGAGGCGGTGGTGGAGCGGCTGGTCGCGTTCCCCGGGATCGGGCGGTGGACGGCGGAGTGGCTGCTGGCCCGGACCCTGGGGCGGCCGAGGGTGGTGGCCGGGGACCTTGGTGTCCGCAAGGCGGTCGGGGCCGCCTACCTCGACGGCCGCATGCCGTCGGAGGCCGAGGTGCGGGCGCTCACCGCGCACTGGGGCCCGGCGGCCGGGGTCGCCCAGCAGCTGCTGCTGCACTGGCTGTCGACCGAGGCCCCGGGGCGCGGCGGCCCCCGGCGGCCGGCGGCTACCGGGTCGAGGAGCGCGACCCGGCCAGGGCGGTCGTCACGCCAAGGCTGATCAGCACCCCGCCCGAGACCAGGCGCGACGCCTTGGCGACCCCGGGGCGGCGGCGGAGCCAGCCGGCTCCGGTCGAGGCCAGCATGGCGTAGGCGCCGTCACTGAGCAGGCCAAGCAGGACGAAGGCGAACCCGAACACGACCACCTGGAACGGCACCGAGCCCCTGGAGGTGTCGACGAACTGGGGCAGGAAGGCGAAGAAGAACAGGGCCGTCTTGGGGTTGAGGACGTTGACGACCACGCCCTGGGCGAAGATACGGCCGAGGCCGACCCGGCGGGCATCGGGGCCGGCCACCGCCTCCGGGACGTTCTCGTCCCTGGCCAGCAGCCGCCGCACACCCAGCCAGACCAGGTAGGCGGCGCCCAGCCAGCGGACCGTGTCGTAGGCGGTCGCCGAGGACACCAGCAGGGCCGAGAGGCCGAGGGCGGCCGCGGTCACGTGCAGCAGGGTGCCGACATGCACGCCGCAGACCGAGGCCAGCCCGGCAGCCCGCCCCTGGTCGACACTGCGGGTGACGATGTAGAGCACGGCCGGTCCGGGGATCAGCAGCAGGGTCACCGCGGCCACCGCGAACAGGGCCAGGGTCGACGTCTCAGGCATCTGGGAAGACCACCACCGAGCGCAGCACCTCGTTGCGTTGCATCTTGGCGAACGCCTCCTCGACCTGGTCGAGGGCGATGGTCTCGGAGACGAACCGGTCGAGATCGTACCGGCCGCGCAGGTACAGGTCGATCAATATAGGGAAGTCGCGGGAGGGCAGGCAGTCGCCGTACCAGGACGGCCGCAGCGCCCCGCCGCGCCCGTAGAAGTCGAGCATGCCGAGGTCGATCCGCATCTTGGGGTTGGGGACACCGCACTGGATCATGGTCCCGGCGTGGTCGCGGGCGTGGAAGGCCTGCTTCATCACCTCGGGGCGGCCGACCGCCTCGACGGTCACGTCGGCACCGAAGCCGCCGGTGAGCTCGCGGATGGCGCTGACCGGGTTGACCTGGCTGGAGTCGACCACGTCGGTGGCCCCGAACTGCCGGGCCAGCTCCAGCTTGCGCTGGTCGACGTCGACGGCGATGACCTTGCGGGCGCCGACCAGGGCGGCGGCGTGGATGGCGGCGTTCCCGACCCCGCCGCAGCCGAACACGGCCACGGTGTCGCCCCGCTCGACCTTGGCGGTGTTCATGATCGCCCCGTAGCCGGCCATGATGCCGCAGCCGACCAGGCCGGCCGCCTCGGGCCGGGCGGACGGGTCGACCTTGACCGCCTGGCCGGCGGCGACCAGGCAGAGCTCGGCGAAGGCGCCGATGCCGATGGCCGCCGACAGCGGGGTGCCGTCCTCCAGGGTCATCTTCTGGCTTGCGTTGCGGCTGTCAAAGCAGTACCAGGGGCGCCCGCGCAGACAGGACCGGCACTGCCCGCACGGCGCCCGCCAGGCCAGGACCACGAAGTCGCCCGGGGCGACGTTGGTCACGTCCGGTCCGACGGCCTCGACGTTCCCGGACGCCTCGTGGCCGAGCAGGAACGGGAACTCGTCGTTGATCGCTCCCTCGCGGTAGTGCAGGTCGGTGTGGCAGACCCCGCAGGCCTGCACCCGGACCAGCGCCTCGCCGGGTCCCGGGTCGGGCACCAGCACCGTCACCAGCTCGACCGGTGCGCCTTCGGATCGGGCGATCACGCCCCGCACCTCGTGCCCCATTGCCCAGCTCCCTCCTCAACGTGCCTGCCAAGGAGGCAACCCTACCGGGCGGCGCTCAGGTCAACAGGGCGTCGGGACCCAGCTCGGCCTTGATCTCGGCGTAGAGGCCGTTGCGGGGGTCGACCCGGAACTCGTCGCCGAGGCGGACGACCATGGTGGAGCGGGCTCCCCGGATCTGGAGGTGGACCGGGGACTTGCCGCGGTGGGAGCCGAGGATGTGCTTGATCCGGGTGACGACGCCGTCGTTGCAGGCCCTGGCCTCCAGGTTGAGGACCACCGGGGCGGAGCCGGGCTCCGCCAGGTTGGGCGGCTTGACCTCGAGGGCGACCAGCTTGGGGGTCTCGTCGCGGGCGTCGACTCTGGCCTTGACCACCACCACCGCGTCCTGGACGAGGATGCCCTGGTGCTGGGTGTAGACCTGGGGGAAGAAGATGCACTCGGCCCCGCCGTCCAGGTCCTCGAGGTCGGCGATGACGTAGACCTCGCCCCGCTTGGTGAACTTCTTGGTCAGCTTGGCCAGGATCCCGGCCACCGTCACCACCGCCCCGTCGGAGCGTTCGGTGAGTGACGACAGGGAGGTGTCGGCGGCCCGGGACAGGACGTGCTCCAGGCCGAGCAGCGGGTGGTCGGACACGTACTGGCCCAGCATCTCCTTCTCGAAGGCGAGGCGCTGGGTCTTGTCCCACTCTTCGGTCCCGACCGAGGGGAGCGGTTCGGTGACCACCGCCTCGCCGTCGCCCAGGCCCCCGAACAGGGAGAACTGGCCGGCCGCCTCGGCCCGCTTGCGGGCCGTGACCCGGTCGACGGCCACCTCGTGGACCTCGAACAGGCCCCGGCGGGGCATCCCCAGGGAGTCGAAGGCGCCGGCCTTGATCAGCGACTCGATGACCCGCTTGTTGAGCACGCTGATGTCGACCTTCTCGCAGAAGTCGAAGAAGTCGGTGAAGCGGCCCTTCTCCCGCCGGGCGGCGATGATCGCCTCCACCACCTGTTCGCCGACGTTGCGGACCGCGGAGAGGCCGTAGCGGATCGACCGGCCGTCGGCCGGGGTGAAGTCGGAGTCGGACTCGTTGACATCCGGGGGCAGCACGGTGATGGCCATGCGCCGGCATGACCCGAGGTACTTGGGGCGGGCGTCCTTGTCGTCCTTGACGCTGGTCAGCAGGGCCGCCATGTACTCGACCGGGTGGTGGGCCTTGAGGTAGGCGGTCTGCCAGGCGACCAGTCCGTAGCCGGCGGCGTGGGCGCGGTTGAACGAGTAGCCGGCGAACGGCTGGATCAGCCGCCACAGGGTGGCCGCCTGGTCGTCGCTGAGCCCCTTCTCACGGCAGCCGGCCAGGAAGCGCGGCTCCTCCTTGCGCATCAGGGCTTCGATCTTCTTGCCGATGGCCTTGCGGACCAGGTCGGCCTCGCCGGCGGTGTAGCCGGCCACCTTCTGGAGCAGGGTGATGATCTGCTCCTGGTAGACCAGCACCCCGTTGGTGTCGGCGGTGATCTCCTCCATCAGCGGGTGCAGGTGCTTGACCTGCCGGGGGTCGCGCTTGCCCGCGATGTACTTGGGGATCTCCTCCATCGGCCCCGGGCGGTACAGGGCGATCAGAGCGACGATGTCCTCGAACCGGTCCGGGCGGAGCTGGCGAAGCAGCCGCCGCATGCCCTCGGACTCCATCTGGAAGACACCGTCGGAGTCGCCGGCCTGGAGCATCTTGAAGGTGGCCGGGTCGTCGGTGGGCAGCGCCCCCAGATCCAGGTCGACGCCCTTGGCCCGCAGGTGGACCAGGGTGTCGTCGAGCACGGTGAGGTTGCGCAGGCCAAGGAAGTCCATCTTGAGCAGCCCGAGCTTGGCCACCCCGTTCATCTCGTACTGGGTGATGATGGCCCCGTCGGCCTCCCGCTTCATGATCGGGACCTGCTCGACCAGGGGGTCGCGGGAGATCACCACCGCGGCCGCGTGCACGCCCCACTGGCGCCGCAGCCCCTCGAGGCCGGCGGCGGTGTCGAGCACCTGGCGGGCCTCGGGGTCGCCGTCGCGGGCGACCCGCAGCTCGGCCGAGAGCTTGAACGCCTCGGCCAGGGAGCGCTCCTTGCCCAGCACCGGCGGGGGCATGGCCTTGGCCAGGTCGTCGCCCAGCTTGTAGGGGAACCCGAGCACCCGGGCCGAGTCGCGGATGGCCTGCTTGGCCTTGATGGTGGAGAAGGTGACGATCTGGGCGACGTGGTCGGCGCCGTACTTCTCGGTGGCGTAGCGGATCATGTCGCCGCGCCGGCGCTCGTCGAAGTCCAGGTCGATGTCGGGCATCTCGTTGCGGCCCGGGTTGAGGAAGCGCTCGAACATCAGCCCGTAGGCGATCGGGTCGAGGTCGGTGATGCGCAGGCAGTAGGAGACGCAGGACCCGGCGGCGCTCCCCCGCCCCGGGCCGACCCGGATGCCGTGCTCGCGGGCGTGGCGGCACAGGTCGGCCACGATCAGGAAGTAGCCGGCGAAGCCGAGCTGGTCGATGACCTGGAGCTCGTAGTCGATCCGGTCGCGGGCGTCGGGGGGCAGCGGATCGCCGTAGCGCTGGGCCGCGCCCCGCTCGACCTCGGCCCGCAGCCAGGACTCCAGGGTGTGGCCGTCGGGCACGTCGAAGTGGGGCAGGAGGTTCTCGCCGAAGCGGAGCTGGACGTTGCAGCGCTCGGCCACCTCGAGGGTGTTGTCGCAGGCCTCGGGGTGGTCGGCGAACAGGTCCCGCATCTCGGCCGGGGTCTTGAGGTAGAACTGGTCGCCCTCGAGCTTGAACCGCTTGGGGTCGGCCAGCACGGCGCCGGTCTGGATGCAGAGCAGGACCTCGTGCGGGGAGGCGTCGGCCTTGCGGGTGTAGTGCAGGTCGTTGGAGGCCAGCAGGGGCAGGCCGAGGTCGCCGGCCAGCGCGATCAGGTCGGGGTTGACCCGGCGCTGCTCGGGCAGGCCGTGGTCGTGCAACTCGACGAAGTAGTTGCCGGCCCCGAACAGGTCGCGGAACTCGGCCAGGGTCGCCGCCGCCCCCTTGCGGTCGCCCTTGAGCAGGCGCTGGTTGACCTCGGAGCCGAGGCAGCCGGAGGTCGCGATCAGCCCCTCGCCGTAGCGGCCGAACAGCTCCCGGTCCATGCGGGGCTTGTAGAAGTAGCCCTCCAGCGAGGCCGCCGAGACCAGCCGCAGCAGGTTCGCGTAGCCGGTCTGGTTCTCGGCCAGCAGGGTCAGGTGGCTGTAGGGCTCGGCGACGTCGCGACGCTGCTTCTCGAACCGGGAGCCGGGGGCCAGGTAGGCCTCGACGCCGATGATGGGCTTGACCCCGTGCCGCTGACCGGCCATGTAGAAGTCGACGGCCCCGAACAGCTGGCCGTGGTCGGTCATGGCGAGGGCGGGCATGCCCATGCGGGCGGCCTCGGCGAACAGGTCGTCGACCCGGGCGGCGCCGTCGAGCATCGAGTACTCGGTGTGCACGTGGAGGTGCGCGAAGCTGCCCGGCATGACTGCTGCTGCTCTCCCCTACCCTGGTGCGGTTGCCGCTGGACCGGAGTTTCCCACAGCCTGTGGACAAATAACACGGCTGTAATTCCGGGTCGGAGCCTACACCCGGCCGGGCGGCTGGGCAATCACCTTCGGGTGTCCGAAATCGTTGCGGCACAACGGATCCGGAGAGAACCGCCAGCTTATGGACTTGTGGCCGGAGGGTGAGCGCGGAGGCGGTCGAGGACCGACTGGAGGTCGGGCGGGAGGGGCTCGGTGAGCTCGAACCGGGTGCCGTCGCCGGGGTGGTCGAAGGCCAGGCGCCAGGCGTGGAGGAAGGGCCGGTCCAGGCCGAGCCGGGCGGCCAGGGTGGGGTCGGCCCCGTAGGTGCGGTCGCCGGCCAGGGGGTGGCGCAGGGAGGCCAGGTGGACCCGGACCTGGTGGGTGCGGCCGGTCTCGAGGGTGGCCTCGGCCAGCTGGACGGCCGGGAAGGTCTCCAGCACCCGCCAGTGGGTGACGGCGTGGCGGCCGGTGGGGACCACGGCCATGCGCTTGCGGTCCCGGGGGTGGCGGCCGACGGGGGCGTCGACCGTGCCCGAGGAGGCGGGGAGGCGGCCCTGGACCAGGGCCAGGTACTGGCGCTCGACCCGGTGGTCGGCCAGGTCGCGGGCCAGGGCCAGGTGGGTGGCGTCGTCCTTGGCCACCAGCAGCAGCCCTGAGGTGTCCTTGTCGAGCCGGTGGACGATGCCGGGGCGGTCGGCCGCGCCCCCGCCGGCCGACAGGCTGGTCCCCGGCCGTCCCAGGAGGGCGTTGACCAGGGTGCCGGTGGGGTGGCCGGGGCCGGGGTGCACGACCAGGCCGGCCGGCTTGGCCACCACCAGCAGCCGGTCGTCCTCGTAGCGGACTGTCAGCGGCCGGTCCTCGGCGACCGGCTCGCCCGAGGGCGGGGCCGGCGGCGGCGTCCAGGCGAGCTCCTCGCCCCCACGGAGCCGGTACGACTTGGGGCGGGGCCGGCCGTCGACGGTGACCAGGCCGTCGCTGGCCCAGCGGGCCGCCTGGGCCCGTGAGGTCCCGGCCAGCTCCGCGACCACCTCGTCGAGGCGCCGCCCGGCGACCTGGTCCGGGTCGGGCGGCCGGGTCAAGCCCGGTCGGTGTCGGCCGGGGCCTTGTCGCTCTCCAGCTCGGCCCGGCCGAGGAAGATGGCCAGGAGGATCCCGCCGACGACCACGCAGGAGTCGGCCAGGTTGAACACCGGCCAGATGCCGACCTTGATGAAGTCGACCACCTCGCCCCGGAGTAGCGCGTCGCCCCGCAGCAGGCGGTCGGTCAGGTTCCCGAGGGCCCCGCCGAGGATCAGGCCGAGGATCACCAGCATGGAGAGGGGCTGGGCCCGGCGGGAGGCGTAGACGATCCCGCCGATGATTACCATGGCCATGATCCCGAAGAACAGCGGTGCCCCGGTCAGCAGCGAGAACGCCCCGCCGGAGTTGGTGGTGTAGCGGAGCTGGACGACGTCGCCGACCAGGTCGACCGGTGGCCGTCCGGCCAGGTTGCTGACCACCAGCTGCTTGGTGAGCTGGTCGAGGGCGAGCACGGCGGCGGCGGTCCCGTACAGGGCCAGGGCCCTCCTGGACCGCCCCGTCGCACCCGGCTCGGCCATGGTCAGCGCAGCCGGACGCGCTGGCGGGCGTCCTCAAGGCACAGGGTCGCGTACGGCAGGGCGTCCAGGCGCTCGGCCTCGATGGCCCCGCCGCAGGCCTCGCAGCGCCCGAAGCCGCCTCTGTCGATCCGGGCCAGGGCGTGCTCGACCTTGTCGATCAGGTCCTTGGCGTTGTCGACCAGCGACAGGTCCCGCTCGCGCTCGAAGGTGAAGCTGCCGGCGTCGGCGAACTCCTCGTCGAAGCCGACCTCGCCGGTGGCGTCGGCCAGGCTGGCCTCGGTCGACTCCTCCAAGTCGGCCCGCTGGGACCGCAGCTCGGCCAGCTCGGCCTCGAGCCGGCGCCGGTAGGCCAGGAGGTCCCGCTTGGTGACGAGCGACCGGTGGCCGCGCGGGCGCGGCGCCAGGTCCCCGGCCGGGTCAGCAGCGGTCTTCTTGCGTGCCATGGCGTCCTCCGACGACGGCCTCAATTTGGTTGCCTGCCCGGGGTAGACTTCACCATACAGGCGACGACGGGAACGAGTAGGGGGCGGCACGGCCGCCAGCGAGCCGGGGATGGTGGAAGCCCGGCGGCACGGCGCCTCCCGAACATCCTCCCCGAGCCGCTGCCCGAACGGCGCCGCCGGCGCCCAGTAGGCGTAGCCGGGCCAGCCCGTGACAGCTGGAGGCCATCCGGGGATGCCCGGGAGGCCGGTGAGTGGCCGGTGGCCGTGAGGCGGCCGGCACGAGGGGTGGTACCGCGGGGCCCCGGCCTCGTCCCTTCGCTGGGATTGACCAACGACGCGAAGGAGACGATCACCGGATGGGCCAGTTCCCCGAGGTCGACCCCAACCTCGACCTCCCCGCCCTTGACGCCCGGATCCTTCAGCTGTGGCGCGACCGCAAGGTGTTCCAGCGCTCGGTCGACCAGCGGGCCGGGGCCGAGCCGTTCGTCTTCTACGAGGGGCCGCCGACCGCCAACGGCCGGCCGGGCGTGCACCACGTGGAGGCCCGGGTCTTCAAGGACCTGTTCCCCCGCTTCAAGACCATGCGCGGCTACCAGGTCGACCGCAAGGGCGGCTGGGACTGCCACGGCCTGCCGGTCGAGCTGGAGGTCGAGAAGGAGCTGGGGCTCAAGGACAAGCAGGCGATCGAGACCTACGGGGTGGAGGCGTTCAACGCCCGCTGCCGCGAGTCGGTCGAGCGCTACGTCGACGCCTTCGAGCAGCTGACCGAGCGGATCGGCTTCTGGATCGACACCAGCCAGGCCTACTGGACGATGGACACCTCGTACATCGAGAGCGTCTGGTGGGCTCTGGCCGAGCTGCACCGCCGTGGCCTGCTGGTCGAGGACTACAAGGTCAGCCCGTACTGCCCCCGGTGCCAGACAACGCTGTCGGACGCCGAGGTGGCCATGGGCTACCAGGAGGTGGAGGACCTCACCGCCTATGTGGCCCTGCCCGCGACCACCGGGACCCTTGCCGAAGAGGGCGCGGCCCTGCTGGTCTGGACGACCCAGCCGTGGACGCTGGTCCCCAACGTCTCGGTGGTGGTCGGGCCCGGGATCGACTACGTCCTGGTCGAGGCGACCGGCGACGACGGCAAGGCCCGCAAGCTGGTGGTGGCCCGGGAGCGGGTCGCGGCCGCGGTCGGCGAAGACGCCACCGTGCTGCGCCCGGTGCCGCTGGAGGAGCTGCTCGGGACCCGCTACCAGCGAGCCTTCGACCTGGTCCCGATCACCGACGAGGAGGCGGCCAGGGGCTGGACGGTGGTGGCCGACGAGTACGTCACCACCAGCGACGGGTCGGGGCTGGTCCAGACCTCGCCGGCCTACGGCGCCGAGGACCTGGCCGTCGGCCAGCGCTACAACACACCGGTCCTGCACCCGGTCGGGCTGGACGGCAAGTTCGGCCCCGAGACGGGCTGGCTGGCCGGCCGGTTCGTCAAGGCGGCCGACGCCGACCTGGTCGAGGACCTGCGCCGGCGGGGGCTGCTGTGGCGGGCCGAGCCCCACACCCACGCCTACCCGTTCTGCTGGCGCTGCGGCACGCCGCTGATCTACTACGCGCTGACCTCCTGGTACGCCCGGACCACGGCGGTCAAGGACCGGCTGCTGGCCGAGAACGCCCGGATCGGCTGGCGCCCCGAGCACATCCGCGACGGCCGCTTTGGCGACTGGCTGGCCAACAACGTCGACTGGGCGCTGTCGCGGGCCCGCTACTGGGGCACGCCCCTGCCGCTGTGGCGCTGCCCCGACCAGCACCTGACCGTGGTCGAGAGCCTCGCCGACCTGTCGGCCAAGGCCGGCCGCGACCTGTCCACCCTCGACCCTCACCGGCCGTTCGTGGACGAGGTCACCCTCGCCTGCCCGGACTGCGGGCAGGAGGCCCGGCGGATCCCCGACGTGCTCGACGCCTGGTTCGACTCGGGGTCGATGCCGTTCGCCCAGTGGGGCTACCCGCACGCCCCCGACAGCCCGGCCGCCTTCGAGCAGGCCTTCCCGGCCGACTTCATCTCCGAGGCGATCGACCAGACCCGCGGGTGGTTCTACTCGCTGCTGGCCGTGAGCACGCTGCTGTTCGACCAGACCTCCTACCGCAACGTCGTCTGCCTCGGCCACATCGTCGACCGCACCGGCCGCAAGATGTCCAAGAGCCTCGGCAACGTGCTCGACCCCTTCGAGCTCCTCGACCGCTACGGTGCCGACCCGCTGCGCTGGTTCATGCTGGCCAACGGGTCGCCGTGGGTGTCGCGGCGGCTGTTCCCCGAGGCCGTCGAGGACGTCACCCGCTCGCTGTTCCTCACCCTCTGGAACACCTACAGCTTCTTCTGCCTGTACGCGCGCCTGGAGGGCTTTGACCCGACCCGGCCGGCGGCCGGCGCGGCGGCCACGCCTCTGGACCGCTGGGTCCTGGCCGAGCTGGCCGACACCGTCGACCAGGTGACCCGGAGCCTGGACGACTACGACGCCACCAGCGCCGCCCGGCGGCTGGCCTCGTTCGTGGACGACCTGTCCAACTGGTACGTGCGGCTGTCGCGGCGGCGCTTCTGGCGCGGCACCGGGGAGGACGCCGACGCGGCCTTCCGGACGCTCTGGACCTGCCTGCGCACGGTGACCCTGCTGCTGGCCCCCTACACGCCGTTCACGGCCGAGGAGCTGTGGCAGGGGCTGGTGGTCTCGGTCGACCCCAGTGCCCCGGACTCGGTCCACCTGGTGGACTGGCCGGAGCCCGACCGGGCCGCCCTCGACCCGGAGCTGAGCGCGGCCATGGCCGAGGTCAGGCGGCTGGTCGGCCTCGGCCGCCAGGCCCGCACCGAGGCCAAGCTCAAGGTGCGCCAGCCCCTGGCCAGGGCCCTGATCGGCGTGCCCGACCCGGTCAGGGCCGGGGTGGCCGGGCTGCTGGACCTGGTGGCGGCCGAGCTGAACGTCAAGCAGGTCGGCTTCGCCGAGGGCGAGGCCGGGCTGGTCGGCTACCGGCTGGCCCCGAGCTTCCGGGCGCTGGGTCCCCGGTTCGGACGCGACGCCCAGGCGGTGGCCGCCGCCCTGCGCCAGGTCCCGGCGGAGCTGGCCGCCGAGCTGGCGCCAAGGCTGCGGGCCGGCGAGCAGGTCGAGCTGGCCGTTGACGGGCTGGGCACGGTCGAGCTGGGCCCCGAGGAGGCGGCGGTGGTCGAGGAGCCGGTGACCGGCTGGCGGGTGGTCCGCGACGGCGCCACCACGGTCGCGCTCGACCTGGAGGTCTCGCCCGAGCTGCGCCTGGAGGGGCTGGCCCGCGACCTGGTCCGGGCCGTGCAGGACCTGCGCAAGAGCGCCGGGCTGGACGTCGCCGACCGGATCGAGCTGGCCATCAAGGCCGGCGGCGGCGGCGAGAACCAAGGCGAGAACCAAGGTGAGAACCAAGGCGAGAACCAGGTCGCCGCGGCGGTCGCGGCCCACCGCGACTACCTGCTCAGCGAGACGCTGGCCACCAGCCTCCACAGCGCCCCCCAGGGCGACGGCCACGACGCCCGGGCCGACCTGGACGGTCAGGAGGTCCGCCTGTGGCTGCGCCCGGTCCGGGGGAACGGTGGCTAACCCTCCCCAGACCGGCCGGGGCCGGGGAGCCCGGGCGCCGGGGCGGGTGGACGGCCTGGGGGACCTGCTGCCGGCGGCCCGGTCGCTGTGGGGCTATGTCTGGGCGGGGCCGAACAGCCTGGTCGGGCTGGCGGGGGCGCTGACCACGCGGACGCGGCCGGTGCGGTGGCGGGGGGTGCTGCTGTTCGAGGACGCGAACAGCGGGCTGGCCCGGTTCCTGCGCTGGCGGGGCTTTGCCGCCATCACCCTCGGGCACGTGATCGTGGCCAACCGGCCACTGAGCGACGGGCTGCTGGCCCACGAGCTGGAGCATGTCGCCCAGGCCGAACGCTGGGGACCGCTCTACTACCCGGCGTACCTGCTTGGCAGTGTCCGCGGGTACCGGCGCAACCCGTTCGAGCGGGCCGCCCGCCAGGCGGCGGCCGTCCTCCAGACCTCCCTCGAGGAGCGCGCACGAGGGCGGGGCTAACTAACGGGCGCGGCGGCGGCGCAGGGCGGTCACGAGCAGGGTCACGGCCACCAGGTCGAGGGCCAGCGAGGCCCAGACCAGGCCGAGCCCGTCGGCGCGGAACAGCGAGGCGGCCAGCAGGCCAAGGGACAGCGCCAGGGTCAGCAGGGCACCGGCGACCACGGTGGGTCGCTCCTACTACTTACGCGTACTTGACCGTTCGATCGTCAGTCGTCGTGACGGAGCCGGTCCACCCGGTCCCGGCCGTTGTGGCCGAGCTGGTCCGAGGTGGTGTCGCGAAGGGTCGAGTAGGAGTTCTGGCGCGCCCCGGTCGACAGGGCCGGCAGGTCCTCGGCGCCGGGCAGGGGCCGGGAGTTCCCGCCGAGACCCGGCGGCTGCGGCGGCGCGACAGGCCCGGACGGGGCCGCGTCCTCGAGCGCCTTGAGCTGGCCCTCGACGAAGCCGCGGAGACGGGCGCGGTAGTCGCGCTCGAACGCCCGCAGGGCCTCGATCGAGCTCTCCAGCTCCTGGCGGCGCCGGGCCACCTGCTCGGTCGCCTGGGCGATCTGCATCCGGGCCTGCTCCTCGGCCACACGGGCGCGGGCCTCGGCCGACTGGATCCGCTCCTTGTAGCGGGTCTCCAGGCCCTCGGTGAGCTCGCGGGCCCTGGCCTGGGCGGCCTCGGTGACCTCGCGGGCCCGCATCTGGGCGGCCTCGGTGACCTCCCGGGCGCGCATCTGGGCGGCCTCGGTGACCTCGCGGGCCCGCATCTGGGCCTGCTCGGTCATGTTCTTGGCCCGCGCCTCGGCCTCGGCGACCATCGACTTGGCCTTGACCTTGGCCTCCTCGACCGTCTGGTCGGCCATCCGCTGGGCCATCACCAGGGCCCGGGCGATCGCCTCCTCGCCACCGGCGCCGCTGCCGCGGGCCTCGGCGGCCACCGGCTGGGGCTGCGGAGGAGGCGGTGGCGGGGGTGCCTGCACCTGAACTGGAGCCTGCTGGGGCGGACCCGCGCTGGAGGCCTGCTCCCGGAGGCGGGCGATCTCGTCCTGCATCCGGGTGAATTCCTCGGTGACCTGGTCGAGGAAGGTGTCCACCTCGTGCATGGCGTACCCGCGCATGGCCTTGGTGAATTCTTTGTGTTGGATGTCCAGCGGCGTCAGTGGCGGCATGTGCGCTCCTTACCTACAAGTGGATGGGCGATTGTACCCGAGCACCACTCGAGCTTCGCGTTGGGCCGGCTAGCTGGTACTCACCACCTGTCTCAACAGGGCGATCAGTACGAACACGATGAGGGGGGAGAGATCTAGGGCCACAGCGCCGACTCGCAAGGGGGGAAGGAGTCGCCTTATGGGTCGGAGGACGGGTTCGGTCAGGTCATACAGTATCCCATACAGGATCGCCAAACCGGAAAGACCCCTGCCTCCGGTCAAGCTGAGGATGAGGTCCATCACGATCCGGCCGAGAAGGATCAGCCAGTAGAGACTCAGGAGTAGGGAAAGAATCCACACAGATCGACACCGGTCAGGCCTGGTTGAAGAAGCCCCGCTCCTGGAGCCGCCGCCGCTCCTCGGCCGAGACCTCGACGTTTCTGGGAGTGAGTAGGAATACCTTGTCGGCGACCCGCTGTATGCGCCCGTCGAGCCCGAACGTGAGCCCGGCGGCAAAGTCGATCAGGCGCTTGGCGGTCTCCGCCTCCATGGCTTGGAGGTTCACGATCACCGGGATGTCGGCTTTGAACTTTTCACCGATCTCCTCGGCGTCGTTGAAGCCGGACGGCTCGATCAGATGGACCTTGCCGGTGGCCGCGGACGGGATCGGGTGGATCACCGCCTCGGTCGGCTCCTCCAGGCGCCCCCCCTCACGACGGCGCCCGTAGACGTCGTCGTCGCGCACCCGGCGGATGGGAGCCCGGTCGGCCGGGGATCGCCCAGCCGCCTCGGCCACGTCGGCCAGCTCCTCGTCGTCCTCAGGCTCGACCAGCCCCAACCACACAAGGCTCTTCTTGAACGCCCCAGCCACCTAACGTCACCTACCTTTCACCATTCCGACAACTGTCCAAGCACCTGAGGACGTCCGCCTTGGGCGGCGCCGGCAACACTATGGCGATACTCGCCACAGAAGTCACGGCGTCCCCTCCGGGAACGTCCGTTTGTCCGATTTCAGAAGTCTGGATCGGCGCTCCTGACCGAATCGTAGGGGTCACACGTGACAGCCTCACCGCCCACCCCCGGGAGCGGGCGCGCCGGCCTCGCGGGGTGGGGTGCCGGGGCGGCGGGTGGGGCGGGGGCCGAACAGGGCTGTGCCGACGCGGATGAGGGTGGCGCCCTCCTCGACGGCCACCTCGAAGTCGGCCGTCATGCCCATCGACAGCCGGGGCAGCCCCGACCTGGCGGCCAACTCGGCG
>DATENJ010000737.1:0-2247 GCA_035275125.1 Actinomycetes bacterium
GCGCCGGAACTGCCCCCACTCGGGGTGGCCGTTGCGGGCCCAGCCGGTGTTGTCGCGGCCCAGGTCGAGCAGGTCGGTCCAGCCAAGCTGCTTCTTGGGCCAGCCGAGGGCCTCGGCCATCGGCCGCGGCATGGCGATCACCAGCGGCGAGGCGGCGATCTTGGGGGTGTCTGGCGGGATCATGGTGGGCCGGTCGGTGGCCTGGGTGCGTTGCTCGAGCAGCCTGACCCAGCCGGAGGACGCCGGCGTCCACACGTCTGGCCGGGGCCCGTCGGACGCCTCGTCCCATCCTTTGGCCAGGGCCGCCATGGCCCCGCCGGATGCCTTGCTGGTCACCTCGACCTGGACACAGCGTCCGTCGACGGTCGGTCGCTGGCCCATGTAGTCGGCGGCCAGCTGCTTCATCAGCTGGGCCTTCTCCGAGGAGGCCGTGACGGCCAGGGTGACCGCGTCGCCGGCGCAGCCGCCGGCGGCTGTCCCGGTGCCGCCACCGTCGCCGGCGCTCGTCCCGCGGGTCGTCAGGAAGCGGATCCCCCCGATCAGGACCACGGCGACCACGATGGCGATGAGGAAGGGTCGAGGACTCCGCCGGGACTGCTGGACCACGGTTCCCCCTTGAGTGTCAGGCTAGGCAATCTAGTCTGCGCCATCGTGGCCGACAAGGGAGACCACCAGCGCCCAGGACGCGACGCCCCGGGCCTGGTCGGGCCGCTGGCCGCAGCTCAGGATCGACGCAGACCCGACGCCTTCCTCGGCGTCCGCTCGAGCAGGCTGGCCGCCGGCGGCGAGCTCAGCTTGCCGGTCGCGGTCGCTGCTGCCGGGAGTGCCGGCTTGCCGGCGGTGAACAGCCAGGTCTCGAACAGCTGGTCCAGCTGCTGGCCCGAGATCCGCTCGGCCAGGGCGATGAACTGGCCGGTGGTGCCGTTGCCGCCGGCCCTCCTCGTCGCCCAGGCCCGCAGGATCCGGAAGAAGTCCCGGTCCCCGACCTGGTTGCGGAGCACCTGGAGGGTCATGGCACCACGGTCGTACACCGCGCCGTGGAACAGGAACGGGATGCCCGGGTCGCCGACGATCACGTCCCAGAAGGGGTCGCCGGCCGGGATGTCGTTGTAGACGGAGTCGAAGGTCTCCTGGGTGGTCCCAAGGCCGTGGTCCTCGCCCCACAGCCACTCGGCGTAGGTGGCGAAGCCCTCGTTGAGCCAGATGTGCTTCCACTCGGCCAGGGCCACGCTGTCCCCGAACCACTGGTGGGCGAGCTCGTGCACCACCAGGAGGTCGCCGTCGACCGGGTCGGTGAAGAACGACCCTGGGTAGATCGGGCGCGTCTGGTTCTCCAGGGCGAAGAACAGGTCGGGGGCGTCGTCGACGATCCCCCCGCCGGTCGAGAACGGGTAGGGCCCGAACCGGTCGGCCAGGAAGTCGAGGATCTCGCCCTGACGGGCCAGCGAGCCGTCCGCGATCTCCCCGAGGGTCGGCGAGGCCGGGTCCTCGGGGTCGGCCGGCTGGTCGTAGAGGTCGGGGTCGACCGCGTCGTACATCCGCAACCCCTCGGCCGTCCGGTAGCTGCGCAGGTCGAACTGCCCGATCGTGGCCGTGGCCAGGTACGGCGCCATCGGCTCGGGGGCGTTCCAGACCCAGGTGGTCCGGTGGCCGTGGGTCCGGCGGGCGACAAGGCGGCCGTTGGAGACGGCCTCAAGGCCGGCCGGCACCGTCACCACGAAGGTGAAGGCCGCCTTGTCGGTCGGGTGGTCGTTGAGGGGGAACCAGTTGGCCGAGCCCTCGGGCTCGCTCACCACGACCGCGCCGTCGTCGGTGTGGATCCAGCCGTAGGGCAGCGGCTCCTCGGGGACCGACAGGTCGATCTGGGTCCTTGGCACGCCGTCGTAACGGACCACGGTCGTGAACCGCCGGCCCTGCTTCAGCCGGTGCCTTGGGGTCACGGTCAGCTCGTGGTCCTGGCTGCGAGACCACCTCGCCCGCCTGCCGTCGACCACCACCGAGCGGACCGTCAGCCCCTGGAAGTCGAGGTTGAACCGGCACAGCGTCTCGGTGGCCCTGGCCGAGATCGTCGCCACCCCGGCCAGCCGGTCGGTCGCCGGATTGTAGGAGATCTTCAGCAGGTAGTGGGCGACGTCGTAGCCGCCGTTGCCGTACAGCGGGTAGTAGTCGTCGCCGACGCCGGCAGCGCCAGCGTGGCACCGCCCGCCGCTGCCGGCGTCGGTGGCCGCCTGGCCGGTCGACGCCCCG
>DATENJ010000738.1:0-6815 GCA_035275125.1 Actinomycetes bacterium
CGTGGCCGGGATCCTGCTGCTGCTGCCCCCGACCCGGGCCATGGCCCGGCGGCTCGCTCCCCGGCTGGCCGCGCGCCGGCTGCGCCGCGGGGGGCGCCGGGTCGTGATCGTTGACGGCACCGCCCGCCCGGCCGAGGAGACCCAGGCCATCTGGGGCAAGGCCGAGGTCGCCGACCGCCCGGCGGCCCCGCCCGAGCGCGAGCCGTTCGCCTGATCGCTAGCTCAGGGGGAGCCGGGGGTTGAGGGTGTCCTGGCGGGGGCGGCGGACCTTGCCCTGGTCGTCCATGGCGCGGTTGGCGAGGGCGTCGGCGTGGCGGTTGCGCTCGCGGGGGACGTGCTCCCAGACGACCTTGTCGAAGTCGCGGGCCAGGCGGGCCGTCTCCTCTGACAGGGGGCGCAGGGCCGCGTTCTTGACCTTCCAGAGGCCCTTCTGCTGGTTGACGACCAGCAGCGAGTCGGCGCGGACCCGGACCCGGCGGGCGCCCAGCGCCCTGGCGCGGCGCAGGCCGGCGATCACGCCCCGGTACTCGGCCACGTTGTTGGTCGCCCAGCCGATGCCCTCGGCCTCCTCGGCCAGCACCTGGCCGTCGGGAGTGGCCACGACGGCGCCGTAGCCGGCCGGGCCCGGGTTGCCCCTGGCCCCGCCGTCAGACCAGACGACCACCTCGGCCGGGGTGGGGCTGGAGGTCATCCGACCACCAGGATCCGGCGGCAGTTCTCGCAGCGCTTGACCTCCTCGGGCGGGAGCTTGCGGATGGCGGCCAGCTCGACCGGGGAGATCGACACCCGGCAGCCCTGGCAGGTGTTGCCGACAAGGGCGGCCGCGCCGACCCCGCCCTGCCGGGAGCGGATCTGGTCGTAGAGGGCTCGCAGCTTCTCGCCGACGCCGGGGGCGACCCCGTCGCGGGCGCTGCGCTCGCCGTCCAGCTCCCGGTCGATCTCGGCCAGGGCGGCGTCGCGGGCCTTGGTCACCGTTGCCTGCTCGGCGCCGAAGCCCTCGCGCCGGGAGCCAAGCTCGGCCAGCTCGCCCTCGAGGGTCTCGCGCTGCTCCATCAGCTCCAGCAGCTCGTCCTCGAGCGTGCCCTGGCGCCGCTTGAGGCTGGCCACCTCCTCCTGGATGGCGGTCAGCTCCTTGGGGCTGGTCACCTTGCCCGAGGCGGCCCGCGCGTCCTCGGTGCGGGCCTTGGAGGTCACCATGTCGATCTCGTGCTCGAGGCGGGACTGGTCACGCTGGACGGTGGCCAGGTTGCCGTCGCGCTCGGCGGTGAGCTGGTCGACCGCGGCCAGGGCGTCGCCGAGCTCGGCCAGCCGGACGTCCTCGGGCAGCGAGGCGCGCCGGTGCTCGAGGCGGTCGATCGCCGAGTCGTGAGCCTGGAGCTCGAGCAGGGCCCGCTGCTCGGCGACCGGCGCCTGCATCAGTAGGCCCTGGCCACGAGGACGGTGTGGGTGGCCGGGGCGCCGTCGACCAGGCAGGGCCCCTCGGGCGGCGGCCCGTCGAGGATCACCCGGATGGTCGCCCCGGTGCCCTCGCCGAGGGCCGCCTCGCAGGCCTCCGAGCCGCACCAGGCCAGCTTGAAGAACCCGCCCCCGCCGACCCGCCGGCGGAACTCCTCCAGGTCGTCGACCGCGTAGGTGTGGGCCTCGCGGTCGGCCAGCGACTCGGCGTGCAGGCTCCGCTGGAGCTCGTCGAGGAGCTCGCGGGCGGCCCGCGCGATCCCCTCGATCGGCACCGGCGACTTGGCCCGGCTGTCCCGCCGGACCAGGGTGGCCTGACCGGCGGCCAGCTCCCGGGCGCCCAGCTCGACCCGGGCGGGCACGCCCTTCAGCTCCCAGTCGACCGACCGGCGGCCGAACGACAGGTGGAAGCGGCGGTCGACGTGGGCCCTGATCCCCTCCCCGCGGAGCTGCTCGGCGAGCTTGTCCACGGTGCGCTCGACTTCGCCCTCGGCCAGCGGGAGCAGCACCACCTGGTGGGGGGCGATCGCCGGCGGCAGGCGCAGCCCGTGGTCGTCGCCGTGGGTCATGATCACCCCGCCCAGCATCCGGGTGGAGCTGCCCCAGGAGGTGGTGGCCACGTACTCGCGCCGGCCCTCCGACGACAGGTACTGGATGTCGAAGGCGCGGGCGAAATTGTGCCCGAGGTTGTGGCTGGTCCCCAGCTGCAGGGCCTTGCCGTCGCGCATCAGGCCCTCGCAGGTGTAGGTGCGGTCGGCCCCGGCGAACCGCTCGGCGGCCGACTTCTCCCCAGTGACCACGGCCAGGGCCAGGGTCTCCTCCATGAACGCCCGGTACACCTCGAGGGCCAGCATGGTCTCGGCCTGGGCGTCCTCGTAGGTGGCGTGGGCGGTGTGGCCCTCCTGCCAGAGGAACTCTGTGGTGCGCAGGAACAGCCGCGGGCGCAGCTCCCAGCGGACCACGTTGGCCCACTGGTTGAGCAGCATGGGCAGGTCCCGGTGGGACTGGATCCACTTCGCGAACAGGTGGTTGATGACCGTCTCGGAGGTCGGCCGGACCACCAGCGGCTCGGCCAGCTTCTCACCGCCGCCGTGGGTCACCACCGCCAGCTCTGGCGAGAACCCCTCGACGTGGTCCTTCTCCTTCTCGAGGAAGCTCATCGGGATGAACAGCGGGAAGTAGGCGTTCTGGACCCCGGTGGCCTTGATCCGCCGGTCCATGTCGGCCTGCATGAGCTCCCAGATGGCGTACGCCCACGGTCGGATGACCATGCTCCCCCGGGCCGGGCCGGTCTCGGCCAGCTCGGCCCGAGCGACGACGTCCTGGTACCACTGGGGGAAGTCCTCCCCCTGGGGGGTGAGCACGGCCTCCTTGGCCACCTTCGTTGCGCCTCCTTCTGGCTCCCGACGGGTTCAGATGGCAGCGTACTCAGGCCGGGCGACCTGGGCAAAGCGGTTTGGGCGGTCCGCCGGTGGCTGGTGGCAAACGAAAACTAACCAGCACGGACCAGACGATCTACGAACTTCTACGCATGACCTGTCTCGCCCCCCACCTGTACGGTTTTCGCCGAGCAATTCACTCGAATTCGTACTATTGCGAGACGAGCTTGATTTGCTGCCGATGGCGGCACCATCCGGGGGGGTGGCCATACATGGTCGCGCGCAAGCAGGCGCAACGCTCAAGAGAAATCCGGCTGGACGACCCAGCCACGACGGCTCCGGCGATCCCGCCGGGCAACGCCCTTCGCGGCTATCGGCAGATCAGCCGCGGTCTCATGGCCACCGACGCCGCCTGCCTGGTCATCGCCCTGGTGGTCGGCTACTACCTGCGGTACGACAACCGGCCGATGCCCCTTGGGGAATCGCTTACGGTCGTCTTCGCGCCCCTGTTGTGGCTGGCGGCATTTCAGGCATTCGGCCTCTACGCGCCGCAGCATCTCTCACCCCCTGAAGAATTTCGGCGCATCTTCGGCGCGGCCAGCGTCGGGATTGTGCTCCTGGTGGTGGCCAGCTACTGGTCGCATTCCTCGTTCTCGCGGCTCTGGATGGGCGCCGCCTGGGTGCTCGCGCTTGGGCTGGAGCTGGTCACCCGCCGGGGCTGGCGGCATCACCAGCTGCGCCTGAAGCACCGGGGACGCCTTTCGTTCCGGACGCTGATTGTCGGGACCAGCGCCGAGGCCGGGCGCCTGGCCCACGTGCTCGACAATCCCGGCTCCGGGTTCGTGCCGCTCGGCTATGTCCGCGGGTCCGACCCGGTCATCTGGGCCAACACCCTGCCCCTGCTCGGCGACCTCGAGCAGCTCCAGAGCCTGATCCGCAACCACGCGGCCGACTGCCTGTTCGTCGCCTCCTCGGCGCTGACCTTCGAGGACGTCTCCTGGGTCGCCCAGGCGGCCCGCAAGGAAGGGGTCGAGGTCCGGGTGTCGGCCAACCTGCCACGGATGCTGACCTCGCGGCTGTGCTTCCAGACGGTTGGGTCGACGATCGCCATCTCGCTGCGGCCGGTGCGTCTCAACGGCCGCCAGATCATGCTCAAGCGCGCGTTCGACCTGCTGGCCGCCTCGGCCGGCCTGGTCCTGACCGCGCCCCTGCTGGCCGCCATCGCCGTGGCCGTCCGGCTGTCCTCGCCCGGCCCGGTGTTCTTCCGCCAGCGGCGGGTGACCAAGGACGGCAAGGTCTTCCAGATGCACAAGTTCCGGACGATGCGCACCGGCGCCGACCGGGCGGTCGACACCAGCGCCCCGTTCTTCAAGCTGACCGACGACCCGCGCCTCACCGCGGTGGGCCGGTTCATCCGGCGGACCAGCCTGGACGAGCTGCCCCAGCTGTGGGACGTGCTGGTCGGGCACATGAGCCTGGTCGGCCCCCGGCCTCTGCCGGCCGACCAGGTCGCGGCCAACATCGAGCTGCTGGCCGAGCGCCACGAGGTCCCGGCCGGGGTCACCGGCTGGTGGCAGGTCAACGGCCGCAGCTCGCTCAGCCCCGAGGCGGCCGTCGGGCTGGACCGGTTCTACATCGAGAACTGGTCGCTCGGTCTCGACCTCTACATCCTGCTCAAGACCTTCGGGGCGGTCGCCCGGGGCAAGGGCGCCTTCTGAGCATGGTCGACCGCCTGCTCAAGCCCGAACCGCTCCAGTCCCGGCGTATCCTCCGGACCAGGGTGGACGCGACCAGCTACCGGCATGCCACCGGCCAGGTGCTGGACTGGGCCGCCGCCGGGGAGTCGCGGTATGTCTGTGTGGCCACGGTCAACAACCTGATCGAGGGGTGCGACGACCCCGGTTACAACGCCCTCATGGAGGCGGCCGACCTGGTCACCCCGGACGGCATGCCGCTGGTCTGGGGCCTGCGGCTGCTCGGCGTGCCCGACGCCTCGCGCGTCTACGGGCCCGACCTGACCCCGCTGGTGTGCGAGGAGGCGGCCCGCCGGGGCGTCCCGGTCGGCTTCTACGGCGGCCAGGACGACGTCCTTGACGACCTGGAGGCCAGCCTGACCCGGCGCTACCCGGGGCTGCGGATCGCCTACCGCTGGAGCCCGCCGTTCCGGCCCCTGACCGCCGAGGAGGAGGCCAAGGTCGCCGACGGCCTGGTCCGCTCGGGCACCCGGGTCCTGTTCGTCGGGCTCGGCACGCCCAAGCAGGAGCGGTGGATGGCCGACCACAAGGGCCTGCCGATGGTGATGCTCGGCGTCGGCGCGGCCTTCGACTTCCTCTCCGGCCGCAAGCGCCAGGCGCCCCGGGCGCTCCAGCGGCTCGGCCTGGAGTGGCTGTACCGCCTGGTCCACGAGCCGCGACGGCTGTGGCGGCGCTACCTGTACCGCAACCCCAGGTTCGTCGCCCTGTTCGCGGCCCAACTGCTACGCCAACGCCAATCCCGGAGGAGCACACGATGACGCAGAGGACCGCCCTGGTGGCCGGCGCCGGAGGGTTCATCGGCCACCACCTGGTGAAGTACCTGCAGGGGCTCGGCTACCAGGTCCGCGGGGCCGACATCAAGGCGCCCGAGTACGAGGAGACCACCGCCGAGGAGTTCGAGCTGGCCGACCTGCGCGAGTGGGACGCCTGCCTCAAGGTCACCCGCGACGTCGACGAGGTCTACCAGCTGGCCGCCGACATGGGCGGCATCGGCTACATCACCGCCTTCCACGCCGACATCGCCCGCAACAACGCGCTGATCAACGCCCACATGCTCCAGGCCGCGGCCGAGAACCAGGTCGCCAGGTACTTCTACGCCTCCTCGGCCTGCATCTACCCGATGTACCGTCAGCAGTCGCCGGACGTCACCCCCCTCAAGGAGGAGGACGCCTACCCGGCCGACCCCGAGGAGGGCTACGGCTGGGAGAAGCTGTACGCCGAGAAGCTCTGCCAGTACTACACGGAGGAAGGCAAGCTGGACACGCGGGTGGCCCGCTTCCACAACATCTACGGCCCGGTCGGCACCTACGACGGCGGCCGCGAGAAGGCACCGGCGGCCATCTGCCGCAAGATCGCCCTGGCCGGCGACGGCGACCAGATCGAGGTGTGGGGCGACGGCGCCCAGACCCGGTCCTTCACCTATGTGGACGACTGCGTCGAGGGCATCCACCGGATCACCGCCTCCGACCACCACCTGCCCCTCAACCTGGGCACCGACCGGCTGATCTCCATCGACGGGCTGGTCGAGCTGGTCGCCGGGATCGCCGGCAAGACCGTCCGGGTCCGCCACGACACCACCAAGCCCCAGGGGGTCAGGGGCCGCAACAGCGACAACTCCCGGCTCCGGGAGGTCCTCGGCTGGGAGCCGCGGACCTCGCTGGAGGACGGCCTGGCCCGCACCTACCAGTGGATCGCCGCCCAGCTGCCCGGGCGGGGGTCCGGGGGGCTCAAGCCTAGCCTCCCGGTCAGTCGGGGGTGAGGGGCTATCAGACTGCGCCACGCCTCGACCATCCAGCGGCTGGCCGCCCTCGCCGGGCGGCGGGTCATGATCCTGCACACCCCGCCCGAGGTCGCCGACGCCGGCCTGTCCGGGCTGGACGTCGACTGCGCGGTGGTCGGGCTCGACCGGCGCTGGCCGCTGCGCCTGCCTGACGGCTGGCGGCTCTGCCAGGTCCTCCACTACGACCTCAAGGGCTGGTACTGGGTCCTGGAGCGCGACGGCCAGGTCGTCTGCCTCGACACCATCGACGACCCGCGGGGCCTGGGCCGCGACGGCTTCCCGACGGCGCGGTTCCACCCCGGCCAGGACCTGACCGCCCCGGCCGAGGTCCAGGCCGCCTACCTGACCGCCAAACGGGTGCGCAAGGGCGACCTGCGCGACGCCGAGTGGGCCAGGATCGGGCGGCTGGCCGGCAGCGACCCCGGCGGCTACCGGTCCGCCCTGGCC
>DATENJ010000739.1:0-2464 GCA_035275125.1 Actinomycetes bacterium
GGCGGCGCCTGAGGCGACGCCGCGGCGGACGGCGACGCGCCCCCGGGCTGGGGGCGCGTCGCGGAGAACCGGTGTGCCGGGTGGGCTAGATGACCCGGCGCCTCCCTCGACCACGGCCGACCGCCAGGCGGTAGATCACCAGCAGCAGGATGGCCCCGATGATCGCGGTCAGCCAGGTGCTGATGTCGAAGAACTCGTCCACGGTGTCGCGGCCGAACAGCACCTGGGCCAGGAACCCGCCGAGAATCGCGCCGACGATCCCGATGATGATCGTCACGATGATGCCGCCCGGGTCGTCCCCGGGCAGGATCGCCTTGGCGATGGCCCCCGCGAGCAGGCCCAGAACGATCCAACCAATGATGCCCATTACACGTCCTTTCGTTGCTCCGGCGGCCACAGACCGCCGCTGACAGCCTAGGAATGAGCGATTCGACCCGGGTTCAAACCTGCTTTCGGCACCCCCACCAGGGGCCGTTCGTCGGCGTAGGTCAGAACCTTCTCAAGGGTCACGATCGTGCCCGCCTCGGGGCGGGAGGTGAGGTCCACCCGGTCGACCAGGGCCTGCATCAGCTGGAGCCCTCTCCCCTGCTCGGCTTCGGGCGTTGGGTCCTCCGCCCGCAGCCTGGCCGAGTCGAAGCCACGGCCGATGTCGACGACCCGGATCAGGCCATGACGGTGCTCCAGGTCGAGGCGGACGACGAACTGGTCACCCGGCCCGGAGTGGAGCAGCACGTTGGTGCAGGCTTCGCTCAGGGCCAGCTCGACGTCATAGATACAGGTCTCCTCGACTCCGACCTGCTCCATGGCGTTGCGGACGATGTGTCGGGCCACCGGGACCGTCTGCTCGTCCCGTGGCAAGGTCAGGGCCAGCGAGAGTTCCATGCCGGGGTCGTTCCCTCCGAGGGGGGAACCGACACCTGGTGCTCGACTCAGGCCGTGGCGTAGGCCCGGTCGAGCACCTGGACGGGATGGTAGACGGGCAGGCCGGTGGCCCTGGCGATGTGCCAGCGGCAGGTCTCGGAGTCGCAGATAATGAAGTCGGGCTTCGACTCGGTGACCTGGTCGAACAGGGTGCGGCCGACGTCCATGGCGATCTGGTACTTCTCCTTCTTGACGCCGTAGGTGCCGGCGGTGCCGCAGCAGCCGGCGCGCGACCGCTCGATCTCGAGGCCCGGCACCAGGGCCATCAGGTCGAGGGCGGGGAGCCCGACGCCGTGGGCCATCAGCTGGCAGGGCGGGTGGTACAGCGCCCGTGCCTGGATCGGCGCCAGCGAGCGGTTGAGCTCGCCGTCGTCGTCCAGCCCGACCAGGTACTCACAGATGTCGTAGACGGCCTGGGAGACCGCCCTGGTGTCGGCGTCGTCCAGCCCCAGCAGCTCGCGGTACTTGGACTTGAGGGTCATGCCGCAGGAGGTGGAGCTGGCCACGATCACCCCGGGGTCGTCGGCCGAGCCGCGCAGGTGCCTGACCAGCCGGCTGGCGTAGCCGCGGCCGGCGTCGAAGTCGCCGTTGGACACCAGCGGCAGCCCACAGCAGCCCTGCTTGGGGAAGGTCACCCTGGCCCCGTTGCGCTCAAGGACCCGGACAACGGCCGCGCCGACCTCGGGCTCGAACTCCTGGGCGGCGCAGCCGTGGAAGTAGGCGACGGTGCGGGTGGTGCCGGCCGGCGGGCGATGGGAGCGGGCCCAGGACCGCAGGGTCATGGCCGAGAACTTGGGCATGGCCGCGCCCCGGTGGACCTTGATCGTCTTCTCGACCAGGACCCGGACCGGCCGGGTGGCCATGACGGCGTTGGCGATCGGCGCCACCGGCCTGGCCATGGCGCCCATCAGCGACGGGCGGCTGATCACCTGGTCGCGCAGGTTGAGGCCGCCACGGTCGGCGACCAGGCGGCTGCGGGCGACCTGGTTGATCTCGGCCACCAGCACGCCCTCTGGGCAGGCCTGGGTGCAGAGCCCGCAGGCCGAGCAGTAGTCGAGCGACTGGTCGGGCGACTCGCCGGTGTCGATGCCGGCCCGGAACCGCTGGCCCTGCGGTCCCTCGTACTTGGGCCCGGGGAACAGGTCGGTCACTGCCGAGACCGGGCAGACCGTGTTGCAGATGTTGCACTTGATGCAGCGGTCGGCGGTCTGTTCGACGTGCAGCACGGCAGCCTCCGGGGTCAGCGGGCGGGAGTGGCGGCGAGGAGGGCGGCGACCCGGGCCGCGGTGGCCAGGGCGACCCCCTCGCGGGAGCCCTCGGCGGTCGGGTCGTGGGCGGCGAGCAGGCTGCCGACGCAGTGGATGTTGGCCGCGACCGGCTCGCCCGAGGCGTCGACCGGCCGCAGCTCGGCGTCGACCCGGACCCCGGCCGCGGCCAGCGGGTGCTCGCCCAGGAAGCGCGGGCCCAGGTAGGTCAGGCGGCCGTCGAAGCCCTGCACGGGCAGGCCGGCCACCTTCTCGGTGAGGGTGCCGTCGCGGTTGGC
>DATENJ010000740.1:0-3260 GCA_035275125.1 Actinomycetes bacterium
CGCAGCTTGTCGGCCACGTCCTGGGTCACCGTCGACGAATGGCTCTTGGCCTCCACCCCCATGGAGGACAGCTTGGCAAGCAGGTCCTTGGACGGGACCCCAAGCTCTTTGGCGATCTCATACACCCGCGGGTTGCTCAACCAGATCTCACTTCCTCGTCATCACTCGAGCGGGGCGCCGGCTGGCCCGCCGTCTCGCTCAACATTCGGTTCTTCAGTGCCTCGACGGCGGCGTTGGCCGCCACCGTGTCGGTCACCTTCAGGGCTCGTTGGATGCTGCGCCGCCGTACCGCCATGTCCAGGCACTCTGGCTGCCCGCACAGATAGGCGCCACGACCGGCCGCCTTCCCGGTCGGGTCGTAGGAGACCGTCCCGGCCGGCGAACGCACGATCCGGTGGAGGGTACGCTTCGCAGTCGTCACCCGGCATACCACACACGTCCGCCGTGGCGGCGTCCGGTTCGCACCAGCCCGCCGCGTGGCCGCGGTGACATCCCGTTGCCGAGTCGTCGCCCGGACGCCTGTGCGCCCAGACTCCGCCTCATCACCTGCAACGCCTGGTGACCGCCTGCGCATTCCCACCTCCTCCACCGTCCGCACCGTGCCCGCCTCCCGCTCGTCAGCGCCGCTGGGCCTGGCTCGCCTGCTCGGCGGCCTGGCTCTCGCTCACGATGTCAATCCGCCAGCCGGTCAGCCTTGCGGCCAACCGGGCATTCTGACCCTCTTTGCCGATGGCGAGCGAAAGCTGGTAGTCGGGGACCACCACGTGCGCGGTCCGCTCCTGCTCGTCGATCTGCACGCTCTTCACCTTGGCCGGCGAGAGCGCCTCGGCCACGAACTGGGCCGCGTCCTCCGACCAGGACACGATGTCGATCTTCTCACCGCGCAGCTCGTTGACCACCATGCGCACCCGCGACCCGCGGGCCCCGACGCAGGCGCCCTTGGGGTCGACCCCGGGCTCGTGGCTGCGGACGGCGATCTTGGTCCGGTGCCCCGGCTCCCTGGCGACGTTGGTGATCTCGACGATGCCCTCGGCGATCTCGGGCACCTCCAGCTCGAACAGGCGCTTGATCAGGTTCGGATGGGTCCGCGACACCACCACGCGCAGCCCCCTGGCCGACCGGACGACGTCGGTCACGTACACCTTCAGCCGGTCGTTGTGCTGGTAGTGCTCGCTCGGCACCTGCTCGGAATGGGGCAGGTCGGCCTCGATCTTGCCAAGGTCGACCGAGATGTGGCGCTGGTCGCGCTGCTGCACGATGCCGGTCACGATGTCGCCGACGCGCCCCTCGTACTCGCCGAAGGTCACGTCGCGCTCGGCCTCCCGCAGGCGCTGCATGATCACCTGCTTGGCCGTGACCGCGGCGATCCGGCCGAAGTCGGAGGGGGTGTCCTCCCACTCGCGGATGACATGCTCCTCGTCGTCCAGCTCCTGGGCGAACACGGTCACGTCGCCGCTGTCGCGGTCCACCACCACCCGCGCCCCTTCGGGCGCGTTGGGCTGGCGCTTGTAGGCGGCGGCAAGGGCGCTCTCGAGCGCGCTGATGACCGTCTCGAGGGCGATGCCCTTCTCACGCTCGAGGAAGCGCAGCTCATCGATCGGGATCTTCACGTCGCCGTCCTCTCGTTGCTGGTGGCTCTTGGTCGGGTGCGGTTGCTCGTCACCACGGCAACACCACCTTCCCCTGAACCACCTCGGACAGCGGGATCCTGACCTGGCTGCCGTCCACCTCCAGGGTGACCGCCTCGTCGTCGGCGTCGACGACCACACCCTGCACCGATGTCTCGCCGGGGGCGCCCTCGGCGGTGTCCGGCGACCCGCCTCGCTCGACGCTGACCTCGTGGCCGCGCTGGCGGCGGAAGTCCCGGCCGGTGTGCAGCGGACGCGAGAGCCCGGGGGTGCTCACCTCGAGGGTGTAGCTGCCGGCGACCGGGTCGTCCTGGTCGAGTGCGCGTGACAGGTCCTTGGAGACCAGCTCGACGACGTCGGCCTCGACCGGCTCCTCGGCGTCCAGGACCACGCTGAGCACCCGCCCGCGACCCTGACCACGGAGGGCCAGCTCCAGCACCTCGACACCGTGGCCGGTGGCCACCCGATCGGCCAGCTCTTGGACATGCGAAGGAAGCGCCGTCACGCTCACCGACCTCCCTCACATGTCGCGCGTTGCTGCTCGCCCTCTCGGTAGCGGCACCATTCCACCTCGTCGCCGCGCCGCCGGCCCCCTGACAACACAGAAGTGGGCGCAATGCCCACTTCGCTCCTCACCGGTGCCTGACCTGGCAACAGGCCGGACGGCCATACGTCAACAGGCTGCAAGATAGCACTCGTGACGCCAACCAGCAACCCGTTTGACCGCCCTGGCCTGCGCATTTACCCCTCCCCCACCCACCCGTCCGGCCGCGTTGCAACCGCTCCGGAGTCTCCCTCGGCGGATCGGCCCGGTGGGCTGTAGAGAACCTGCACGAGGGTCGGCGGCCGGCGTGGCCGGACGAGGAACCCTCGACCGGGAGGAAGCTGGGCCGCCCGTTGACCGCCGAGCAGCGGTCCCTCGCCGGGATCGCCACTCAGCACCAGCCCCATCCCGCCGAGCTCCCGGAGCCGCTGGAACACCGGTTCGAACGCCGCTCTCGCGACCCCGGCGACCCGACGGGCCACGACCAGGTGCAGTCCCAGCTCATGGCCAAGGCCGAGCAGGTCCAGCAGCGGCAGCAGCGGGCTCCCGGCCGAGGCCGGCAGGAGATCGTAGTCGTCAACCAGCACGACATACCGCGGCCCCCGACCCGTGCCACCCGGCGCCACCTGCCCGGTCGACGCCGGGGTGCGGTCGGTCAGGACGCGGTGCAGGTGCTCCACCGCCTGGGCGACCGTTTGCGGGGCGCAGGTGTAGCCGGCCAGGTTCGGCAGCGCGGTCAGGTCGAGCAGTCCCCCTCGGAGGTCGACGACCAGCAGCGCGACCTCCTCGGGCGGATGTCGCGCGGCCAGCTGCCTGCCGATCAGCCGGAGCAGGCTGGTCTTGCCGCACGCGGCGTCGCCAAGGACGAGCAGGTGCGGCGACCCCTCGAACAGGTCGAGCCCGACCAGCTCCAGGCGGTGCTCCTCGACGGCGAACGGTAGCCCGGCCGGCGCTCCGTCGGCCGCTGGACCGGTCCGCAGGGCCTGCTCCCCGATCAGGGTGGGCAGGAGCCGGAGCGGGGGTGCGGCCGTGCCGCCACGGCTGGCCATGGCGCGGTCGAGGATGGCGCCCGCCGGGCCCGGGAGGGC
>DATENJ010000741.1:0-4307 GCA_035275125.1 Actinomycetes bacterium
GGGCGGTGACGTGGTTCTCCATCTTCATGGCCTCGAGCACGACCAGGGTCTGGCCGGCCTTGACGGTGTCGCCCTCGGCCACCAGCACCTTGACGATCGTGCCCTGCATGGGGGTCTTGACGACCTCCTTGCCGGGCCCGCCGGTCTCGGCCCGGGCCCGCTCGAGGGCTCCTGGGGTGCGCGGGGTGCGGATCCGGTCCGGCACCTTGACCTGCTCCTGGGGGAACAGGTCGACGTCGAAGCGCTTGCCCTCCAGCTCGATGACCAGCCGCCGGGGCGGCGGCTTGGCCGTCCGCGGACCAGTCCCGTCGACCGTGGCCGGCTCCAGCGACGACAGGTCCATGCCCTCCTCGACCAGGACGGTGGAGACGTCCCCGGCCACGAACGCCGGGTGCCGCATGGCCAGGCGGTGGAACGGGATGGTGGTGGGCACGCCCTCGATCTGGAACTCGTCGAGGGCCCGCAGCATCCGCCGGCGGGCCTGGTCGCGGTCCTCGCCCCAGACGATCAGCTTGGCCAGCAGCGAGTCGTAGGCCTGGGGGACGGTGAAGCCGGCCCGGACACCGGCGTCGACCCGGATCCCGGGGCCGGACGGCTCCCGCCAGCCGGTGACCGTCCCCGGCGCCGGCATGAACCGGGCCCCCGGGTCCTCGGCGTTGACCCGCACCTCGATGGCGTGGCCGCGCGGCACGATCCCGTCGTAGGCGGCCGGGATGCCCTCGCCGGCGGCCACCCGGAGCTGGGCGTGGACCAGGTCGATGCCGGCCGTCAGCTCGGTCACCGGGTGCTCGACCTGGAGCCGGGTGTTCATCTCCAGGAAGTAGAACCTGGCCGTGGCCGGCTCGTAGAGGAACTCGATCGTGCCGGCGTTCTCGTAGTCGGCCGCCCTGGCGATGTCGCAGGCCGCCTTGCCCAGGGCGGCCCGGACCTCCTCGGGCAGGCCGGGCGCCGGGGCCTCCTCGATCAGCTTCTGGTGGCGGCGCTGGAGCGAGCAGTCGCGCTCGCCGAGGAACACCACCTCGCCGCGCCCGTCGGCCAGGATCTGCGCCTCGACGTGGCGGGGGGCGTCCAGGTAGCGCTCGACGTAGATCTCGTCGCGGCCGAAGGCGGCCTTGGACTCGCGCCGGGCCGACTCCAGCCCGGCGGCCACCTCGTCGGGCGAGCGGACCACCTTCATGCCCCGGCCGCCGCCGCCGAAGGCCGCCTTCAGGGCCAGCGGGTAGCCGTGCCGCTCCCCGAAGGCCAGGGCCGCCTCGGGACCGGCCAGCGGCTCGACCGTCCCCGGGACCAGCGGCGCCTTGGCCTGCTCGGCCACCCGCCGGGCCGACACCTTGTCGCCCATGGCCGAGATCGCGGCCGGTTTGGGCCCGACCCAGCGCAGCCCGGCGTCCATCACCGCCTGGGCGAAGGAAGCGTTCTCGGCCAGGAACCCGTAGCCCGGGTGGACGGCGTCGGCCCTGGCCCGGCGGGCCGCGTCGACCAGGGCGTCGACGTTGAGGTAGCTCTTGGCCGGGGTCGCCTCGCCGATGTGCCAGGCCTCGTCGGCCACCTCGACGTGGAGGGCGTCGCGGTCGGCGTCGGAGTAGACCGCCACCGCCACCAGGCCGAGCTCGCGGCAGGCGCGCAGCACGCGCACGGCGATCTCGCCCCGGTTGGCGACCAGCACCTTCTCCACGCGGCTGCCTCCTCGCAAGGGTGTGGACACCACCGACCGGGGCGTCGCCGACAAGCGTAGCCCAGTGGCAGCCTGGGCAGGCAACCAGGAGCCGTGAAGGGCGTTTGGACGACGCCATCGGGTGCAACCGCAACCTGGTGGGCGGCGAAGGTTCCAGAAGACGCAGACGCGGCGGAAGAAGCGGAGAGCCAAGGTGAGCGAAGTCCCCGTCCAGGCCTGGCCGACGACCCTCGAGGAGTTCTGGTCCTGGCACATGGAGGCGGCCTGCCGGCAGGTCGACACCAACCTGTTCTACTCGCCCGAGGGGGAGCGTGGGCCACGCAAGGAGCGCCGCGAGGCCGCGGCCAAGCTGATCTGCGGGTCGTGCAAGGTGGTCGAGCTGTGCGCCGCCTACGCGATCGCCACCCGGGAGCCGTACGGCACCTGGGGCGGCCTGTCCGAGAACGACCGGCGCGAGCACCTCCGCCGCAGCGACGCCCGGATGGACCAGCTCCGCTACCGCAGCGCCCTCGCCGCCTGGGAGCGCCCTAGAGGTCGCGGCCCCAGGTCGAGCGGAGGCTGGCCCCCCAGCGCGACCCCGCGGCATAGGCCCTGACCCCGATGCCGGGGCGGGCGTTGGCGACCCAGGGGCCGAGCTCCTGGCTCTTGTCCCAGGCCTCGACCCGGTCGATGGCGGCCGCCAGGACCTCGGCCTCGTCCCCCTCGGGCACGCCCTTGACCAGCTGGAACCGCAGCCCGTCGGGGGTGTGCAGGACCAGGATGTCGCCGGGCCGTTGCTCGCTCACAGGGGGATGTTCCCGTGCTTGCGGGGCGGGCGGACCTCCCGCTTGGTCACACACATCTCCAGCGCCTGGATGAGCCGCGGCCTGGTCACCTGGGGCTCGATCACCTCGTCGATGTAGCCCCGCTCGGCGGCGATGTAGGGGTTGGCGAACCGCTCGGTGTACTCGGCCACCAGCTCGTCGCGGCGGGCCACCGGGTCGGCGGCCTTCTCGATCTCCTTGCGGAAGATGATGTTGACCGCGCCCTGGGGCCCCATGACGGCGATCTCGGCCGTCGGCCAGGCGAAGTTGATGTCGGCCTTCAGCGGCTTGGAGGCCATCACGTCGTAGGCGCCGCCGTAGGCCTTGCGGGTGATCACGGTCAGCTTGGGCACGGTGGCCTCGGCGTAGGCGTACAGCAGCTTGGCCCCGTGGCGGATGATGCCGCCCCACTCCTGGCTGGTGCCGGGCATGAACCCGGGCACGTCGACGAAGCTGACGATGGGGATGTTGAAGGCGTCGCAGAAGCGCACGAACCGGGCGCCCTTGACCGACGCGTTGATGTCCAGGACCCCGGCCAGGTGCAGCGGCTGGTTGCCGACAATGCCCACCGGCCGGCCGTTGAGGCGGGCCAGGCCGATCACCATCGACTCGGCGTGGGCCTGGAGGATCTCCAGGAACTCGCCGTCGTCGACCACCCGGGTGACCACCTCGCGGATGTCATAGGGCTGGTTGGGGTGGTCGGGGACCAGGTCGACCAGGGCCTGCTCCTCCCGCCGGGGGTCGTCGGTGAGCTGGCGCCGGGGCGGGTCCTCCATGTTGTTGAGGGGCAGGAACCCGATCAGCTCGCGGGCAAGGTCGAAGCACTCGTCCTCGTCCTCGGCGGCGAAATGGGCCGTGCCCGACTTGGTGGCATGGGTCATGGCCCCGCCGAGCTCCTCGAAGGTGACGTCCTCGCCGGTGACCGTCTTCACCACGTCCGGGCCGGTGATGAACATGTAGGAGGTCTCCTTGACCATCAGCACGAAGTCGGTGATGGCCGGGGAGTAGACGGCGCCGCCGGCCGAGGGGCCCATGATCAGCGACAGCTGGGGGACGACCCCCGACGCCTGGACGTTGCGCCAGAAGATCTCGGCGTAGCCGGAGAGGGCGACCACGCCCTCCTGGATGCGCGCGCCGCCGGAGTCGTTGATGCCGATGCACGGCACCCCCATCTTCAGCGACAGGTCCATGACCTTGCAGATCTTCTCGGCCATGACCTCGCCGAGGGACCCGCCGAACACGGTGAAGTCCTGCGAGAACAGGCAGACCCGGCGCCCGCCGATGGTGCCGTAGCCGGTCACCACCCCGTCGCCGGGGATGCGCCGCTTGTCCATGCCGAACGCGGTCGCCCGGTGGGTGGCCAGCATGTCGGTCTCGACGAACGAGCCCGGGTCGAGCAGCCCGTCGATCCGCTCCCGGGCGGTCAGCTTGCCCTTGTCGTGCTGGACCTCCACCGCCTGCTTGGAGCCGGCGTGCAGCGCCTGCTCCTTCCGGGCGCGGAGCTCGTCGACCCGTTCCTTCATTGACTTGGGTTGCTGTGGCGCCACCTGGCCATCCTTCCCAACCGTGCGCTGGTCGAACGCATTGTAGGGGGTAGGCTGCGCCGGTCATGGAAGCGGTCGACGCCAACTGGGCCCGGCGGGCGCTGCCCGGGTTCTTCAGCCCCCTCGAGGTGGTGGCCAGCGTGCCCACGACCATGTCGAGGGCGGCCGAGCTGGCCGCCGCCGGCGAGCCCGAGGGGGCGACGGTCGTGGCCGAGGAGCAGACCGAGGGCCGGGGCCGGCTCGGCCGGGCCTGGGTGGCCCCGCCGGGGACCTCGCTGCTGGTCT
>DATENJ010000742.1:0-10528 GCA_035275125.1 Actinomycetes bacterium
CGACGCCCGCATCGCCGAGCGGGGCCGCAGCACCGTCGCCACCGGCCTGTGACCCAGTACGAGCGGCTCAACCTGATCGAACAGCGGATCAGGGAGACCGGCGCCGTGCGTATCGACCGGCTTGCGACCGAGTTCGGCGTCAGCGAGATGACGATCCGCCGTGACCTCGACGAGCTCGAGGCGCTCGGCGTTGCGCGTCGCATCCGCGGAGGCGCGGTGGCCATGGGCCCCGAGCCGTTCGCCGACCGCCACCGGCACAACGCTCGCGCGAAGGCCCGGATCGCCGGCAAGCTGCTCGACCTGCTCCCCAACCGGGGCACGATCGCCTTCGATGCGTCCTCCACCGTGTACCGGCTGGCCGCCGCGCTCGACGGCGCCCAGGACCTGGTGGTCGTCAGCAACGGCCTGGACACCTTCCAGGCCCTGGTCGGGAAGCCGGGCGTGGTCGCCACCCTGACCGGCGGGTCCGTTGAGCCCCGGACCGGGAGCCTGGTCGGGCCGGTCGCCACCCGCAGCGCAGGGGACTTCCTCTTCGACATGTTCGTGTGCTCGGCGGCCGCGGTCGACCCGACGGTCGGCTCATCCGAGCCGAGCCTGGACGAGGCGCAGGTCAAGCGGGCCCTCAGCGCCGCCGCGTCGCGCATCGTCCTGGCCGTCGACCACAGCAAGCTCGGCGCACGCGGCCAGGCGCGCATGTTCGCGCTCGACGAGATCAGCCTCTTGGTGACCGACCTAGAGCCGGACGACGCCCGCCTCGACCCCTACAGGGCGAGCGTCGCGGTCCGCTGAGACCCCATCACTCGAAGAGGTCTTCCACCTCCACTGGTCAGCCGACGTTGTCCTTGTCGTACTTGGTGAACGGGCCCATGAGGATCCGCAGCCCGTTGTCGCGAGTGGGGTCCTTCTCGATCGTGTAGTCGCCCATGCGACCCGCCTTGAACTTGGCGCCCTCCTCGGCCTTGATCTGGTCCGTGGCCACGCCGTAGGCCGCATAGAAGGTGAGGTAGCCGAGGTCCTTGAAGCTCCACAGGGCGAACTGGGGTGCGCAGCCGTTCTGGGTGTAGGCCTTCATCTCGTCAGGGAGCCCCAGCCCCGACACCTTGACCTTGTCGCAGAGCTTCTCGTCCTGCATGGCCTTGGCGGCGGCCGCGATGCCAACGGTGGTGGGGGCCATGATCATCTTCAGGTCGGGGTTCTTGTCGACCAGCGCGAGCGCCTCGTTGTAGGACTTCTCCGACTCGTCGTTGCCGTACACGGTGTCGACGAGCTCGAGCTTGGAGTACTTCGGGTCCTTGAGCGCCTCCTTCATCGCGGCGATCCAGGCGTTCTGGTTGGCCGCGTCCGGCGACGCGGACAGGATGGCGAACTTGCCCCCGTCGGCGCCGAGGATCTCCAGCGCCATGTCCGCCATCACGGTGCCGGTCTCGTCGAAGTCGACCTGGGCCACGAACAGGCTCTCGCCCTCGCCGGAGGGGATCGGCGAGTCCCAGCTCACCACCTTGACGCCCGCGTCGACGGCCGACTTCACGGCCGGCTCGATCTGGTCCCCGGCGTTGTTGGAGATCATGACCGCGTTCACGCCCTGGGTGGCGGCGTTCGTCACGATCTCGATCTGCCCGGCGACGCTGTTGTCGGCGGTCGGGCCGAGGAACTGCGCGGCGTCGACGCCGAGCTCTTTCGCCGCCTCCTGCGCGCCCTGGTTGGCCTGGTCGAAGACCGCCACCCCGGTGAACTTCGGCAGCAGGATGGACTTGAACTCCTTGCCGCTCTGGAGCGTGACCACACCCCCGGCCGCACCCGCCTGTGAGGTGGTCTCCGTCGGCTCCTCGGACCCGCCGCCGCAGGCCGCAGCGATCAGGGCAAGGCCGAGCACGCTGGCCAGCAGCGAAAGCCTCGTCTTCATTCCGTCCTCCTTGTGGTCGACGGGCTATCCACGGTGTGCGGTGCGGTTCGGGTCGGTCACGACGGGCCTCACCTCCCCGGCGCCGGTGTCGTTCGAGGCTGGCGGCGGCATCGCCGCGGGGCCGGACCGGTGCCGCCAGCGTCCGAAGCGATCGACGAGGTTCGGGACCAGCACCGAGGCGATCAGCAGCGCCCCGATGATCCCGGTCTGGGTGGTGGCCTGGATGTTGGCCAACCCCAGGCCGGAGCGGAGGTTGAGGATGATAAGGATCGAGAGGGCGACGCCGACGAGGGTGCCCGAGCCCCCGAAGATGCTCACCCCTCCCAGCAGCACCATCGTGATGATGTCGAGCTCGAACCCCTCGGCCAGGTTGCCGCGGACCGATCCCAGCCGGGCCGCGAACAGCACCCCGGCCAGCCCGGCCACGAACCCCGACGTGGTCAGCAGGACCAGCTTGACCCGGGCGACACTGATCCCCGAGTAGCGGGCGACCTCGGCGTTGTTGCCGATCACGTAGACGGAGCGGCCAAAGGCGCTGCGCTGGAGCACGATCCCGGCGGCCACGATGCCCACGACGAAGATGATCAACGCGAGCGAGAAGCGGCCGACCAGCGGCTCCTGGCCCAGCCGGTCGAACCACTCGGGGAAATCGCCGATCGACCGGTCCCCGACCAGGATGCGGGCCGCGCCCCGGAAGCCGATCAGGCCCGCGATGGTCACGACCAGCGACGGGAGTCCCATCCGGGCCACGAACAGCCCGTGGAGCAGACCGGCTCCCGCGCCCGCGAGCAGCGCCACGACCACAGCGGCGGCGAACGGGACGGAGCCGCCCTCGTGCAGGACGGCCACCACGGCCGCGGAGAATGCCATCACCGAGGCGACCGAGAGGTCGATCTCACCGTTGATGATGACCAGGGTCATGATCACGGCCACGATCGCCTTCTCGATCGAGAGCTGGAACATGTTCACGAAGTT
This sequence comes from Actinomycetes bacterium, assembly GCA_035275125.1. GTDB lineage: Bacteria > Actinomycetota > CALGFH01 > CALGFH01 > CALGFH01 > CALGFH01. The sequence continues at coordinate 2,879 of DATENJ010000742.1, forward strand.
CCCTGTCCGCAGGTAGAACGGCGACAGGGACACGTTCACCGCGACCACCACGAGGAGGATCGCCGCCAGCAGCAGCTCCGTCCTCCAGCGCAGCACCCGGTCACGCATCCGTCGTCGCCTCCCGCTCCGGCGGCTTGGACGGACGCCGGGTGGGCGACGTCCAGAACCGCCGCAGCCGCTTGCCGATGGCGAAGTCGCCGGCGATGGCGAGCAGGATGAGCGCGCCAAGGACGGCGTCGCGCCAGAAGACACTGACCTCGGGCACCCGCACCAGGCTCAGCTCGAGCAGGTCGATGAGCAGCGCACCCAGCAGGGCCCCGATCAGGGTGCCCGAGCCGCCGAGGATGCTGACCCCGCCCACGACGGCCGCGGCGACCGAGGCCAGCTCCAGGCCCTGGCCCGCGGCCACCGTGATGGTCCCGAACCGGGACAGGAACATGAAGCCGGCCAGCCCCGACAGGGCGCCGCAGGTGGCGAAGGCCCCGAGGGTGACGAGCTCTGTGGGAAGGCCCTCCTGCCGGGCCGCGTCGGGGTTGGAGCCGATGGCGTAGACCCAGCGCCCCCAGCGGAGCCTCCCCAGCGCGAGCTGGAGGGCCACGATGACCACCACGGCAACGGTCAGGACCAGGCGGATGTCGAGCCCGCCGAGGCTCAGCACGGTCCGCTGCGGGAACTCCACCAGCCACTGGGGCAACGAGTCGGCCGTGATCGTGCGCGAGTTCGCGTGGTCGATCAGCCAGGTCCGGTAGATCGCCAGCGTCCCGAGGGTGACGATGATCGCCGGCACCCGGCCGTAGGCCACGAGGGTGCCGTTCACGAGCCCGAGGACGCAGCCCATCAGCATCGCCAGGCCGACCGCCAGCAGCGGCGTGGTGCTCTGGTGGGCGGCCAGGTACTCGCCGGTCAGATAGGCCGTCACGCCAACGATCGAGCCGACCGACAGGTCGATGTTGCGGGTCAGGATGACGATTGTCTGGGCCGCGGCCAGGACCGCCGTGATCGCCATGCTGGTCGTCACCCGGTTGAAGAAGCTGCCGCTCAGGTAGTTGTCGACAAGCTGGCTGAAGACGAGGACCGAGACCACGATGACGGCCAGAAGCGACAGCTCCCGCAGCCGCTCCGGCCGCAGCTTCGGCCGCGGCCGGAGCGTGGCCCGCTCCCTCGACCCGGCCGCGGTGCCGCTCATGCGGCGCCCATCGCGGCCGTGATGACGCCCTCCTCGGTCGCCTCCGAGCGGCCGAACATCCCCACCTGCCGGCCCTCGCGCATCACCAGGATGCGGTCGCTCATCGCGAGCACCTCCGGCAGGTCGGAGGAGATCAGGATGATCGCCATGCCGGCCCGGGCCAGCTCGTCGATGATGTGATGGACCTCGGCCTTGGCGCCGACGTCGATACCCCGGGTGGGCTCGTCCAGGATGAGCACGGTCGGCTCGGCGCTGAGCCACTTGGCGAGCATGGTCTTCTGCTGGTTGCCTCCCGACAGCCGCTCGACCGGCGTCTCCAGCGAGGGCGTGCGGATGCTGAGCCGGCGCCGGAACCGGTCGGCGACGGCGCGCTCGGCGGAGCTGTCGAGGAGCCTGAGCCGCGTCACGTACCGGTCGAGGGTGGCCAGCGTGATGTTCGCGGTGAGCGACTGGGGCAGGGACAGGCCCAGCTGACGGCGGTCCTCGGAGAGGTAGGCGATCCCGTGGCCAAGCGCCTCACGCGGTGAGCGGATCACCACCGGCCGGCCGTCCAGCTCCACGCTGCCGGACTCCGCCGGGGCGATCCCGAACAGCGCGAGCGCGACGTCGGTCCGGCCGGCGCCGACCAGGCCGGCCAGGCCCAGCACCTCCCCCTTGTGGACCTCGAAGCTCACGTCCGCAAAGGCGCCGGTCCTTCCGATCCCGGAGACGCGAATGGCCAAGCCGCCTCGGGGATGTTCGGTTCGTGCAAAGAACTCCGACATCTCCCGGCCGACCATCTCCTGGATCGCCCGCTGGGGGGTGACCTCGTCCCTAGGTCTGGTGGAGATGCGCCGGCCGTCGCGCAGCACGGTCACACGGTCGGCGATCTCGAACACCTCGTCGAGGCGGTGGCTGATGAACAGCACGGCCACGCCGCTTGCGGTGAGGTGGCGGACCTGCCTGAAGAGCTGCGTCACCTCGTGTGCCGAGAGCGCCGCGGTGGGCTCGTCCATGATGAGCACGCGCACGTCAAGGGACATGGCCTTGGCGATCTCCACGGCCTGCTGGGCCGCCACCGAGAGTCCGCTGGCCAGGCTGCGCACGTCCAGGTGGACGTCGAGCCGGGCGAGGATGGCCTCGGCCTCCCGGTACATCCGGCCCCACCGGACCACGACCCCCTGGTCCCGGTGGCTCATGAAGATGTTCTCGGCGACGTTGAGGTCGGGATAGATCGTCGGCTCCTGGTAGATGGCCGCGATCCCGTGCCGCTGCGCGTCGGCCGAGCTGCGCAACGTGACCTGCTCGCCCTCGACGGAGATCGTCCCCTCGTCCGCCGGGTGGATCCCGGTCATGATCTTGATGAGCGTCGACTTGCCGGCGCCGTTCTCACCCACCAACGCGTGGACCTCGCCCGGGTACAGGGCCAGGGAGACGCCCCCGAGCGCCTGGGTGGCGTCGAACCGCTTGGAGATACCGACCATCTCCAGCACCGGGACGCGATCGGTAAGGGCACTCAATTCTCGATCTCCGTCCTCCGCCCACACGTTCGAGCGTGTAATATCTCGCACTTGATGACACAAGTTCAAGGCCGGAGTCCTCGCGCGGCTGCTCCGCGGTCGTGAAGACGATCCTGTGCTACGGCGACTCGAACACCTGGGGTTGTATCCCCCTGACCGGTGCCGAGCCGGCGCGGCGGTTCGGCCCGGCGCAGCGGTGGCCGGGGGTGTTACGCCGCGAGCTCGGCGACGGCTTCTGGGTCGTCGAGGAGGGCCTGAACGGCAGGACGACGGTCTGGGACGATCCCCTTGAGCCATTTCGAAGCGGCAAGGAGCTCCTCGGGCCCTGCCTTCTGACACACCAGCCCATCGATCTGGTGATCGTCATGCTCGGTACCAACGACCTGAAAATCCGCTTCGGGGCGAGCGCGCGCGACATCGCGGCGGGCGCTGGACTTCTGCTCGACATTGTTGGCGCCAGCGATTGCGGCCCGGAGGGGTCGCCGCCACAGGCGCTTCTCGTCTGCCCACCCCCGGTGGGCCGCCTCGGCCTGCTCGAGGAGGAGTTCGCCGGCGCCGTCGAGCGGTCCCGCGACCTCGCGCGACACTATGCGGCGGTGGCGGACGCCCGCTCCTGCCCGTGGATCGATGCCGGCGCCCACGTCAGGTCAAGCGACAATGACGGCATCCACCTCGACGCCCCGAGCCACACCCAGCTCGGCGTTGTCGTCGCACAGCACGTCCGCCTGCTGCTCGCGTGATCGGAGCGATCCAGGACATCAATTCTGGGATTTGCGAGCTCATGGTGCTATGCTCCCGCACGCATTTCTGCGCCCTTTTCCCGATGGGCCTGGTGACCGCCGTGGTGTCCCCAGGATGAGTTCAATGCAGGACAACCTCCGCATCCACCAGACGTTCATCACGATCCTCCTGCCGCCGCTGGTACCGCTTGTCGCCATGGCCGCAGGCCGGATCCGCACCAACGTGACGAAGGGCGTGCGGGCAGGTGGGTGAACACCCAGGCCACCTGGAGGAGGTAGACGAGATGGCGCGGACTCGGGTGGGGCGGCGCTGGGCGTTGGCGCTCGCGCTCGTGCTGGCCGTGCTCGCGCTCGCGGTCCCCGTCACCGTGGCCCGCCGGAACGAGCCCACGCCCAGCGGCACCCCCGTGAACGTGCGCCTCGAGGATTTCAAGGTCCGGCGGGACGCCGCCGTTGTGCCCGCCGGCACCGTCAGCTTCCTGATCCGCAATCAGGGCCCGACCTCCCACGAGCTCATCGTCGTGCGAACCGACCGTGACCCGGACAAGCTCCCGCTGCAGGGCGACGGGCTGACGGTCAACGAGGAGGGACCCGGCATCGAGCTTGTCGACGAGATCGAGGGCCTCCTCGACATCGACGACCGTCAGACCATGGTCCTGGACCTGGCGCCAGGCAACTACGTCTTGTACTGCAATCTGGAGGGCCACTACCTGGGTGGGATGCATGCCGCGCTCACTGTCCACTGAGGTGGGAGCCGCGAGCGCGCCCAGGCGCGCGGCGGCAGGCGGCCGGTCCGGTATCGGCCGGCTGGTCCCGCGGCTGCGGCTGCCGATCCTTGGCGACCTGCGCCTGGGTCGCCGGCTCGGCTGGGTCATCGCCGTCCTCATCGTCCTGGTGACGGCGATCGTCGGCTACAACGCGCGGGCCCTCTCCCAGCAGCGTGGCTCGGCGCTGATCGTCAACACCGCCGCGCGCCAGCGAGCCCTCGTGGAGCGCTACACCACCGACGTCCTGCTGGTGGTCGACGACTTCAAGGCCGACCCTGAGGAGAGCGGCGAGGACGTGCGCCAGCCGGTCGATGTGCTGCTGGACGGCGGCAGCGTCCGCGCACCGCAGGGCGATGGCTCGAGGGTCCAGATCCCGCCCGCCCGCGACTGGAGGATCCGCCGCAAGCTCGAACAGGACCGTCATCTCATCGACGAGTTGATCCGCACTGGCGAGCGCCTCGTGGACGGCGGCCGCGCCAGCCCGAGCTACGAGGCCGACGTGACCCACCTGCGGGTCCTGAGCGCGCAGCTGTCGAGCGTCGCCAATGACGCCGCCCAGGAGATCACCCAGCAGACCGAGGCATCCCTCAACCGGCTGGTCCGGATCGAGATCGCCCTTGGGCTGCTCAGCGTGCTCGCCGCCCTCGCCATCGGGTTGCTGATGCGGCGGGCTGGCGCTGAGCAGGCTGCCCAGTTCCGCTCGCTGGTGAACAACTCCTCGGACCTCATCACGGTGCTTGCGCCCGACGGCACCATCGCCTATCAGAGCCCCTCGGTGCAGCGGGTGCTCGGCCGGCGAGCTGCCGACCTCGTCGGCACCGCCCTTGGCGACCTCGTCCATCCCGACGACCAGCACGACGTCAACATGACCCTCACCGAGCTGGCGAAGGTGCCGGGAGCGACCGACAGCTTTGCGTGCCGGCTGCTGCACGAAGACGGGTCGTGGCGTCACGTGGAGAGCATCTGCACCAACCTCGCCGACGATCCCCGCGTCCACGGGCTGGTCCTGAACATCCGCGACGTCACCGAGCAGGCGGCGTTGCGCCAGAGCATCGGCGACCTGCTCCACAACCTCGCCAGACGTAGCCAGGGACTGGTCGACCGGCAGCTCGAGCTGATCGACGAGCTGGAGCGGAGCGAGGTCGACCCGGACCGGCTCCAGGAGCTGTTCCGGATGGACCACCTCGCCACCCGTATGCGGCGCAACGTGGAGAATCTGATCGTGCTGTCGGGCGTCGACCAGCGCCGCCGGTGGAGCGAGTCGGTGCCGCTGCGCGACGTGGTCGAGGCCGCGGTGGGCGAGGTCGAGGAATTCTCCCGCGTGCAGGTTGCCGGTATCGATGACCTCACGCTCGCAGGCCGGGCCGCCAGCGACGTCGCCCACCTGCTCGCCGAGCTGGTCGAGAACGCCACCTCGTTCTCCTCGCCCACCACCAGGGTGGAGGTCTCCGGCGGTCCGACCGGCAACGGCTACGTGCTCGAGATCGAGGACCACGGGATCGGGATGAGCGACGCCGAGCTGGACGAGGCCAACAAGCGGCTGGCCGAGCCGTTGGCGGCCGACGTCGCCGTGTCGAGAATGATGGGCTTCCACGTGGTCGGCCGCCTCGCGGCCCGCCACGGCATCAGAGTGCAGCTCCGTCATTGCTGGTTCGGCGGGGTCACCGCGCTGGTGCTGCTGCCGGCGGTCCTGCTCGGCTCGACCGACGAACACCCGGCGATGGCATCGGTACCGGCCGGCGTCATGGTCTCACCGGAGCCGCTCCTGCTGGCCAACACCGCGAGGTCGGGCTGGCAGCCGTCCGCGCACCTGCCGCTACGCCGGCACGCGGCGCCGCCACCAAACGGTGGCGGAGACACGGATGGCGCCGCTGGGGCAGGCGAGCCGGTGGAGTAGGCGCCGCGGTCACGATGGGTAGCTGTGCATGAGCGGCGGTCGAGCTGACGAGGGGGGACGGACCTGGTCCCGCCACTACCGCCGTCCCTACACGGCCACCGGTGGGCGCACCCGCCCGGCCCACGACCTCGAGCTGGAGACGCTGGTGCAGACGGTCACCGGCATCGACGAGCAGCTCGCCGGGCTGGGCCGCGAGCAGCGCTCCATCGCGGCGCTGTGCCGGGAGGTCGTGTCGGTCGCGGAGATCTCCGCCCGGCTCGACCTGCTCCTGGGCGTGACCCGCGTGCTCGTCGACGACCTGGCCGTCCAGGGCGTGGTGGTGCTGCACCGGCGGCAGGCCACCGTCGCGGACGCCGACCTCCCGCCGGTGGAGCTTCTGGAGCGGGTGCTGCACGGCCTCAAGAACATCTCGTAGCCGACTCCCACCTTCCGGTGGGGGATGGTCCCTGTCGCCTACCCGATGGGTGGCCGCGACCAGGGCGTCTCGGGCCTGGGCTGGAGCTCGCCGTCGACCCAGATGTCGGCCCGCTCGTTGTAGAAGGCGATCAGGTTCTGGATCTTGGGGCACTCGGGGATGGGGGACGGGTAGCTCCAGGCGAGATCCTTCTCGACCCGGTCGCCGACCGTGGCCGACCAGTGGCGGGTCCGACCCTTGTAGGGGCACTGGGTCGCCCGGTCGGACGGCACCAGCAGGTCCATCCGCACGTCCGACTCGGCGAGGTAGTAGCGGGTCGGCAGGCCGGTCTCGAACAGCAGCCACGGCCGGCGGGATTCGGCAAGGGTCTCGCCTGCCAGCCCGACCCGGACGTGCCGGGAGCTGCTGAGCACGTCCACCCGGTGGTACGGGTCGCGCGGGTGGGCGAAGACCTCGTCGTCCTCCTCGAACCAGGCGTCCATCCGGTTCCAGTACAAGGCCAGGTACCCCCTGATGTCGCTGCGCTCGGGCAGGGGGTCCTGGTAGCTCCAGACGGCATTGCGGGCGACCCGGTCACCGATGGCGACCGACCAGTAGGAGGCCTCGCCCTTGTGCGGGCAGCGGGTCGCCTTGTCGGTCGGCTCCAGCAGGTCGATGCGGACGTCTTCGGGTGGGAAGTAGTAGACGGGCAGGTGCCCGGCCTCCAGCAGCAGCAGCGCCCGGGTGGAGTCGACCACGGCGACGCCGTCCAGGAAGGCCCGCACACGGCGAGCGGAGGGCTCGGTCCAGACGGGGTGATCGCTGTCCAGGCGGTTCCGGGCCACGACCTTGAGGTCGCGGTCCTCCAGGGCGTCGGTCATGGAGAGGCGCCTCCCGTTCGGCGTACGGCGACGTAGCTCCATTCTGCCGCCCTTCTGAGCAGGCGGCCGCCTTGACCGCAAAACTCTATCTATATAGAGTTTTGGCCAAGGTTCCTTCACACGCCTGGCGGCCGCGGCTGGAGGGCAGATGAACCGCTACAAGCGCATGGGGCGCCTCAGCGGGCTGATCGTCGTCGTGGTCGTCGTCATGCTCGCGCCGTTCGTCTGGCTCTGGGCGGTCGCGGCCTGGCTGCTGTGGCGGGCCTGGTGGCGACAGGCCGGCGTC
>DATENJ010000743.1:0-2018 GCA_035275125.1 Actinomycetes bacterium
CCAGCGCCACCGCCCGGCCGCTCCCGGGGACCCGGAGGACGGCCGCGTCGGACCCGGGGCCAGCGACCGTGCCGTGGCCGACGTAGCGGTCGTACTGTTCCCACACCCAGCGCTTGGACGCGCAGGCCGGGTCGGCGGCCAGGGCGAGCACGGCCTCGGCCGGGTCGGCGTCCAGTGGGACCTCGGCCACGGCGCCGGTGGCCGGCGGGTCGGGCGGGACCAGCGGTCGGGAGTACACCGGCCCGTCGTCGGCCAGGCTGGCCGCCGGCACCTCGGCCACCACCTCCCCCCGGAACCGCACCCGCAGCAGGCCCTGTCCCACCGGGGCACCCCCTTGGGGTTCCCCGGACCCCTCCGGCGCCGTCATCTCGCCGAGGACGTTGGCCAGGATCCCCCAGCGGTGGCAGACCTCGAGCACGTCGTCGAGCTGGGCCGGGGCGACCAGGGCCAGCATGCGCTCCTGGGACTCCGAGACGAGCACCTCCCAGGCCTCCATCGACGGCTCGCGCAGCGGCACCGCGTCCAGGTCGACCTCCATGCCCATCCCGGCCCGGGCCGCGACCTCGGCGACCGCGCAGCTGATCCCGGCGGCACCCAGGTCCTGGAGGCCGCGGAGCAGCCGTCGCTCTCCCAGCTCGAGGCAGGCCTCGATCAGCAGCTTCTCCTGGAACGGGTCGCCGACCTGGACGTTGGGGCGCTTGGCCTCCTCGCCCTCCTCGAAGCTGGCCGAGGCGAGCACGCTGGCCCCGCCGATCCCGTCCCGGCCGGTCTTGGCCCCCATCAGCACGGCCAGGTCGCCCGGCTGCTCGGCCCGGCCGGTCAGCAGCCGCTCGGCTGGCATGAACCCGACGGTGAGGGCGTTGACCAGCGGGTTGCCGGCATAGCAGGGGTCGAAGCAGACCTCGCCCCCGACGGTGGCCACCCCGACGCAGTTGCCGTAGTGGCCGATCCCGGCCACCACCCCCTCCAGCAGCCGCCGCGCCAGCGGCTCGGCCGGGTCGCCGAACCGGAGGGAGTTGAGGCTGGCCGCCGGCCGCGCCCCCATGGCCAGGATGTCGCGGATGATCCCCCCGACCCCGGTCGCCGCCCCCTGGAACGGCTCGACGAAGGACGGGTGGTTGTGCGACTCGATCTTGAACACCGCCGCCACCCCGTCACCGACGTCGACCACGCCGGCGTTCTCCCCCGGGCCCTGCAGCACCCTCGCGCCCTGGCTGGGCAGCCGCCGCAGGTGCACCTTGGACGACTTGTAGGAGCAGTGCTCGGACCACATCAGCGAGTACATCGCCAGCTCGGCCCGGTTCGGCTCCCGCCCGAGCACCCCGAGGATCCGCTCGAACTCCTCGTCGGTCAGCCCCAGCTGGCGGTGCAGGGTGGCCGCGGTGCTAGACACGGGCGCCAAGGACCGACTCGAACAGCTCCCGGCCGCCGGTGGGGCCGAGGAGGGGGTCGACGGCGTGCTCTGGGTGGGGCATCAGGCCGACGACGTTGCCGGCGGAGTTGCGGACGCCGGCGATGTCGGCCAGGGAGCCGTTGGGGTTGTGGCCGGGGGCGTAGCGGAAGACGACCTGGCCGGCGGCAGCGAGGGCGGCGGGGTCGGCGTGGACGTAGCGGCCTTCGCCGTGCTTGACGGGGATGGTGAGGGACCCGCCGGCGGTGCAGGCCGAGGTCCAGGCGGTGGCGGTGGTCTCGACCGTGATCTCGACCTCGCGGCAGACGAAGCGGAGGCCGGCGTTGCGTAGCAGGGCTCCCGGAAGCAGGCCGGCCTCGCAGAGGACCTGGAAGCCGTTGCAGATGCCGAGGACAGGGCCGCCGGAGCTGGCGAAGCTGGCGACCGCGCCCATTACCGGGGAGAACCGGGCGATCGCCCCGCAGCGCAGGTAGTCGCCGTAGGAGAAGCCTCCCGGGAGGACAACGGCATCGACGCCCCGCAGGTCGCCGTCGCCGTGCCACAGGGGCACCGGGTCGCCGCCCATCGAGGCGACGGCGGTGCGGGCGTCCCGGTCGTCACACGACCC
>DATENJ010000744.1:0-5421 GCA_035275125.1 Actinomycetes bacterium
CCGGGCCATGGCCGACGCGGGCGTGGGCTAGACTCCGTCGATGCGCCGCTGGGTGATCGTGGCCGTTGTGGTCGTGGTCGTGCTGGCCGGGGCCGGGGCCGGCGTCGGGGCGTGGTGGCTACTGCGGCCCACGGCGAAGCCGGAGCCGGTCGCGGCCGCCTACCTGGAGGCGTGGGGACGCAAGGACTGGGCGGCCATGCAGGCCCGGGTGGCCGCGCCGCCGGCCGACTTCGCCAAGCGCCACACCGACATGCTCGACGCGCTGCGGGTCACCAAGGCCAGCTTCGCCCCTGGGACCGTGACCGTCACCGACGACCGGGCCGAGCTGCCGTTCCAGGCCAGGCTGCGGCTGCGGGCGCTGGGGGAGTGGCCCTACCAGGGCGTGCTCCGGCTGGTCCGGCGGGACGACCGCTGGCTGGTCGACTGGTCGCCGGCCACCCTGCACCCCGACCTGGCCGAGGGCCTGCGGTTCCAGCGGACCCGGACCTGGCCGGACCGGGCGGCGATCCTGGCCGCCGACGGGTCCGAGCTGGCCGAGCCGGGGCCGGTGGTGACGGTCAGTATCGTCGGCGAGCGGGTCAAGGACCCGGCCGAGGTGACCAAGGCTCTGGTCACCCACGTCGAGGTCCCCCGCGAGGCCGCCCGGCGAGCCCTTGCCGGCGCCGAGCGCCGTCCCAACCAGGCCGTCCCCGTGGCCACCATGGCCGAGGCCGACTACCAGGCGGTCAGAGACGCGATCTACCCGGTGCCCGGGCTGTCGTTCGAGGCCGGGGTCGGGCGCGAGTACAACGGCCCGGCCTCGACCCGGATGCTGCTCGGCTCGGTCGGGCCGGTGACCGCCGACGACCTCAAGAAGCTGGGCACCACCTACCAGACGGGCGACCTGGTCGGCCACGGCAACGGCCTCGAGGCGGCGTTCGAGCGCCAGCTCGCCGGCACCCCGTCGGGCGAGGTCCGCGTGGCCGGCAAGGACGGCAAGGCGGTCAAGGTCCTGTACCAGTTCGCCGGCAAGGACGGCGAGGCGGTCAAGACGACCCTCGACCCGCGGGCCCAGGAGGCGGCCGAGGCGGCCCTTGACACACTCAAGAAGCCGGCCGCCCTGGTCGCGCTGCGGCCGTCCACCGGCGAGCTGCTGGCCGTGGTCAGCCACCCGTTCGACGGCTACAACCGGGCCCTGCTCGGCCGCTACCCGCCCGGGTCGACCTTCAAGGTGGTCACCGCCGGGGCCCTGCTGGCCAGCGGGCTGCGTCCCACCGACCAGGTCGGCTGCCCCAAGGAGGCCAAGGTCGGCGGCCGCACCTTCGGCAACTTCGAGGACGAGGTCCTGGGCCAGATCCCGTTCTCCAGCGCCTTCGCGAATTCCTGCAACACCGCCTTCGTGCAGCAGGCGGCCAAGCGGCTGGACGGTGACGAGCTGGTCGCGACCGCGGCCCGGTTCGGCTTCGGGATCGACCCGTCCCCCGGCATCCCCGCCGTGACCAGCCAGGTCCCGCCCCCCTCGGACCAGGCCGACCTGGCCGCCGAGGCCTTCGGCCAGGGCCGGGTCACCGCCAGCCCCCTCCAGATGGCCCTGGTCGCCGCCACCGTCGCCGAAGGCCGCTGGCACCACCCCAGGCTGGTGTCCGGGCAATCGGAATCCGGCGGGTCTGACGGATCAGGATCCAACGACTCCGGCGGTTCTGAGCCGGCTGCATCCCCCGACCCGCTGAACGCCAAGGTGGCGGGCACCCTGCGGACGCTGATGCGCCAGGTGGTCACCGAGGGCACGGCCGCCCCGGCCGGGCTTCCCGGCAAGGTCGCCGGCAAGACCGGCACGGCCGAGTTCGGCACCGGCGACCCCCTGCCCACTCACGCCTGGTTCATCGGCTTCCGCGGCGACCTGGCCTTCGCGGTGGTGGTCGAGGACGGCGGCGTCGGCGGCCGGGTCGCCGCCCCCGCCGCCGCTCGGTTCCTGCGCGGCCTCTAGGCGGGCAACCGTTCCGTAACGGTCCCGGGACGGAGCCCGCCTACCCTGGCGGCGAGACGGCCCACGAGCCGACGAGGAGATGGCGGTGCGGAGGCGCTCGACCTGGGTGGCCTTGGCGATGCTGGCCGCATGGACGGCCAGCGTGGCCGCCCTGGTCACGCTCTCGGTCGCCAACGGCAACTTCCAGCGTGAGCCGCTCACCAACACCGTCGGGCTGCTCCTGGCCTTCGCGGCCTTCATGGGGGTGGGGGCCCTGGTCGTGGCCAACCGGCCCGGCAACGCGATCGGCTGGGTGTTCTCGGCCATCGCCCTGCTGGCGGTGACCGGCGCCCTCGCCGAGGAGTACGCCGGCTACGCGGTCCGGACCCGTCCCGGCGTCCTGCCCGGCGGGGTGCTGGCCGGCTGGTACGCCGCCTGGGCCTGGTACCCGACGGTCGTGCTGGCGCTGGTGTTCACGCCCCTGCTGTTCCCCGACGGACGGCCACCGTCGCCACCGTGGCGGCTGGTCGCCTGGCTCACCGGGGCCGTGACGGCGCTGATCGTCGCCCTCGCCGCCGTCCAGCCGGCCATCGAGTTGGACGACGGCCACCTGGTCGACAACCCTGTCGGGGTCGCCGGGATCGGCGACCCCGAGGACAGCCTCCTCACCGTCGTGCTCGGCCTGCTGGTCCTGGCCGCGGTGGCGTCGCTGGTCGTCCGGTTCCGCCGCTCCCGGGGTGAGGAGCGCCTCCAGCTCAAGTGGTTCACCTACGCGAGCGCCCTGCTGCCGGTGATCCTGCTGGGCGACTTCCTGCCCCCGGCGGCCAGCAACGTGCTGTTCGCCGTCGGGATCTCGCTCCTGCCGGTCGCGGCCGGGATCGCGATCCTGCGCTACCGCCTCTACGAGATCGACCGGCTGATCAACCGCACCCTGGTCTACGGGCTGGTCACCGTCCTGCTGGCCGGGGTTTACGCCGGCCTGGTCCTGGTCGGCGGGCAGCTGTCCGGCGGGGTGGCCGACGGCACGCCGAGCTGGGCGGTGGCCGGGGCCACGCTGGCCGTGGCGGCCCTGTTCCAGCCGGCCCGGCGGCGGGTCCAGCGGCTGGTCGACCGGCGCTTCAACCGGGCCCGCTACGACGCCGCCCGGACCGTCGAGGCGTTCAGCGCCCGCCTGCGCGACGAGGTCGACCTGGACACGCTCTCGGCCGAGCTGCTGGCCGTCGTGGACCAGACGGTGCAGCCAACCCGGGTCGCCCTCTGGCTGCGGCCGACGACCTCGCGCTAGCCGCCGACCTGGTCGACGTTGACGTCGCAGGCGCCGGCCAGGCGCCGGGCGGCCGCCTCGACGTCGTCAAGGGCCTGCTGGGCGTCGGCCGTGTCGGCGTTGCGGGCGGCATCGGCCAGCTGGCGGACCCGGTCCCGCAGGGCCTCGCCGGCCTGCTTGACATCGGCGTCGTCGACCTCACGGAGGCGCTGGTCGAGCTTCTCGGCCGCCTGCTCGGCCTCGGCCGGGGCTTTGCGCACGTCGCTCCAGTCGACCCCGGTCAGCTCGGTGATCAGGGCCGCGCAGTCGGCCGCCTTGTCGACCCCCTGGCCGACGTCCTGGGCCTGCTGGGCGGCCTCGCAGCCGGACAGCAGGGCGGGCACGGCCAGGACGGCGGCCACGGCGGCGGCCCGCCAGCCGCGGCGGGCCCGGGTCACCAGCCTCTGGCCTTCCACTCGTCGAGCTGGGGGGCCTCCCGCTCGACCAGGGAGTCGTCGCCGTGCCCGGGCGAGATGCGGGTCTCGCCGGGCAGCGACAGCAGATGCCGCTCGGCCGAGCGGATCGCCTCGGCGAACGCGTCGGGGCCCTCGGTCTTGCCGACCCCGCCCGGGAACAGGGCGTCGCCGGTCAGGACCTGGCTGGACGGCAGCTTGAACGAGATGCTGCCGTCGGTGTGCCCGGGGGTGTGCAGGACGGTGACGGCGTAGCGGCCGACGGTCAGGGTGTCGCCGTGCTCCAGCACCCGGTCGGGGGTGACCCCGACCTGGTCGGCGATGGCGTCGGCGTCGGCCGGGTGGGCGCCGTTCCAGACGTCGTGGGCCTTGAGCACCCCGGCCAGTGCCTGGATGTGGTCGGGGTGCCGGTGGGTGGTGACGATCCCGGCCAGGGTCATCCCCTCCAGCAGCTCCAGCAGCCGCTCGGCCTCGTTGGCCGCGTCGACCAGCAGGGCGTCGTTGGTCTCGGGGTCGCGCAGCAGGTAGGCGTTGTTCTCGTACGGGCCCACGTGGAGCTTGGTCACCTCGAGGGGGCCGTCGGCGTAGCGGTGGGGCGGCCCGCCCCGGTTGACGTGGGCGGGGTCGAACTGGGACATCGCAACCTCCTGGCGTCCGCGGACCCCGACATTCTAGGGGTGCGGCGGTCGCTACTCGTCGATGGCGACGAGCGCGACCACGACCGCGCAGACGGTGAGCACCAGCCCGGCCGAGAAGGCGCCGGAGATGCCGCCGGCCAGGGCCCACCGCGCCTCGGTGGCGGCGCCGGCGAGGGCCTGGCCGGCCGCGCTCCGGCTGGCCGCCCCGAAGACGGTGACCAGGACCGCCAGCCCCAGCGCCCCGCCGACCTGCTGGACCACGTTCACCAGGCTGGACGCGGCCCCGGCGTCGCGCGGGGCGACGCCCGAGAGGGCCACAAGGGTCAGCGACACGAACGGGAAGCCCGTGCCGACGCCGATCAGCAGCATGGGGCCGAGGATGGCGGTGAGGTAGCTCGAGCCGAGGCCGATCTGGGCCAGCCAGGCCATCCCGAGCGCGGTGACGGCGGCGCCGCCAACCGTCAGCCGCCTGGCCCCGAACCGCGGCAGCAGCCGCGAGGCCGTCCGGGCCGACGCGAACAGCGCCACGGTCATCGGCAGGAACGCGAGCCCGGCCTGGAGCGGGCTGAAGCCGAGCACGTCCTGGAGGAACTGGGTGAGGAAGAAGAACATGCCGAACATCCCGGCCAGCAGCAGCAGCCGGGTCAGGTGGGCGCTGGTCCGGTTGCGGTCGGCGAACAGGTGCAGGGGCGTGATGGGCTGCGGGGTGCGCAGCTCGACGGCCACGAACAGGGCCAGGAGGGCGGCCGCGGCGGCGAAGGCGGCCAGGGTCAGGGGGTCGCCCCAGCCGGCGGTGGAGGCGTGGATGAACCCGTACACCAGCGTGACCATGCCGGCGGTGGAGGTGACGGCGCCGGCCAGGTCGAAGCGGCCGGGGCGGCGCTCGGACTCCCTGATGAACAGGGGCGTGAGCAGGGCGACGGCCACGCCGATGGGCACGTTGACGAACAGCACCCAGCGCCAGGAGGCCCACGAGGTGAGGATGCCGCCGGCGATCAGGCCGAGCGAGGCGCCGGCGGCCGACACCGCGGCGTAGAAGCTGAAGGCGCGGTTGCGAGCCGCGCCCTCCTCGAAGTTGGTGCTGATCAGGGCCAGCGCGGTCGGCGAGGCGACGGCGCCGCC
>DATENJ010000745.1:0-2869 GCA_035275125.1 Actinomycetes bacterium
CAGGGCGCCGCGACCTCGGCCACGACGGCGTCGAAGCCGGCCTCGGCGACGGCCCGGTGCTCGGGCACCAGCGCGGCCAGGCCGTCGGCGGCCAGCAGCCGCCCCCAGCCGGTGTACTGGCCCCAGGACCTGACCCCCGCAGCATGGCCGGGTCGAACCGTGGCATGGGCGGATCTTACCGACCGCCCGGACCATTGACGGGTGGGGCGGAACCGGGACAAGGTTGGAGGGCCCGGACGCCGAGGTCCTGGAGGTGGAGATGGCCGAGCACCGAACCGCCGCCGTGATGGAGGCCCTGGCCTCTGTCTACGACCCCTGCTGCCAGGAGAAAGGCCTGTCGGTGGTCGACATGGGCCTGGTCCGCAAGGTCGACCTCGACGGCGACCAGGCCCGGGTCGAGCTGCTGCTGACCACCGGCTGGTGCCCGTTCGCGGCCAACCTGGTCGGCCAGATCACCGAGCGGGTCGCGGCCCTCCCGGGGATGGCCGGCTCGACGGTCGAGATCGTCTGGGACGAGCCGTGGACCACCGACCGGCTGTCCGAAAAGGCCCGGCGCCAGCTTCGCTTCCTGCCCGACCCCAAGGAGGTAGGCCGATGATCGGCAACGACGCGATCGTGTTCGACGGCGTGGCCCACGTCTTCAACTTCGACAAGAAGAACGCCCTGGGGCCGGCGGGAGAGATGTTCATCAACCACCTCTACGCCTTCCACAACGTCCTGACCCCCGAGGGCCAGCCGGTCATGCCGGCCGAGGAGTTCCTGCGCCAGTGGACCGTCGACGACATCGACGAGATGGTCTACCGCAACAGCTCCACCGACATGCTGTGCGCCATGCCGCTGCCCCTGACCGACCTGTTCCGGGACGGCCTCTCGCCCTGGGAGGAGTGCGCCGAGCTGGCCAGCCGCCGGCCCGACCGGACGATGTTCTGGGGCTCGGTCAACCCGCTGGAGGGCCGCCGCGCCCTCGACCTGATGGAGCGCCAGGTGGGCGAGTTCGGGGCCAAGGCGTTCAAGTTCTACAACGTCCGCTACGACTACGGCCGGCCGTTCCCGTGGCGGATGGACGACCCCCAGGTCGCCTTCCCGGTGTTCGAGAAGGCCCAGGAGCTTGGCGTCAACCTGATCGGGGTCCACAAGGGCGTGCCCCTCGGCCCCCAGCCGATCGAGGCCACCCAGACCTGGGACATGGACGGGGCGGCGGCCAACTTCCCCGACATCAACTTCGTCATCTTCCACGTCGGCCTGCCGTTCATCGACGAGACCTGCTGGCAGCTCATCCGCCACCCGAACCTGTACGCATCCATCGCGGCCACCATCAACTTCGTCGTCCGGGCACCCCGGCAGTTCGCCGAGACCCTGGGCAAGCTGCTCTTCTGGTGCGGCGAGGACAAGATCATCTACGGCAGCGAGGCGCCCATCTGGCAGCCCCAGTGGGCCCTTGAGGCGTTCTGGAACTTCGAGCTGCCCCAGGACCTGGTCGAGGGCTACGGCTACCCGCAGCTCACCGAGCAGGCCAAGCGCAAGATCCTGGGCGAGAACCTGCTGCGCCTGCACGGCCTCGACGTCGAGGAGACGCGGGCCCGCCTGCGCGGAGCCTGACCCCGGCCCTCACTCCAGCGGCTGCGGGGTCAGGTCGTCGTTCTCCTCGTCGCCGAAGCCGATGCCGAGGGCGCGGGCGGTCTGGACCATCTCGTGGTCGGGCGGGACGGTACGGGTCTTGCCGGCCGTCTCGGACATGGACACGGTGGTGATCCGCGCCTCCCGGCTGACCACGACCTCGCCGTAGCGGCCCTCGGCCAGCACCCGGACCGCGGCCGCCCCGAAGCGGGTGGCCAGGATCCGGTCGAACGGGGTCGGCACGCCGCCGCGCTGGAGGTGGCCGAGCACCACCACCCGGGCGTCCTTGCCGGTCACCTTGGCCACCTGGGTGGCCACATAGGCGCCGATTCCGCCAAGGGTGCCGGTCGACTCCTGGTAGAGCTGGCCGCCGCCCTGCTCGACGGCGCCCTCGGAGCAGATCACGATCGAGAACAAGGAGCCCCGGTAGTCGCGGGTCAGGACCTTGCCGGCGACCGCCTCGACGGTGAAGGGGATCTCGGGCAGCAGGATGACGTCGGCCCCGCCGCCAATGCCGGAGTGGAGCGCGATCCAGCCGGCGTCGCGGCCCATCACCTCCAGCACCATCACCCGGTTGTGGCTGGCGGCGGTGGTGTGGAGCCGGTCCAGGGCCTCGGTGGCCACGGTCAGGGCGGTGTCGAAGCCGAAGGTGCGGTCACAGCCCCACAGGTCGTTGTCGATCGTCTTGGGCACCCCGACGGCCCGGACGCCGTAGTGCGACAGCTCGCTGGCGATCCCCTGGCTGCCCTCGCCGCCGATCACGATCAGGGCGTCGATGCCGAGCCGCTTGGTGTTGGCGGCCAGCTCCTTGTAGGGGGCCGGGTCGCGGATCCACTCGCCCTCGACCCGCATGGCCGAGAAATGGCCCTTGTTGGAGGAGCCGAGGATGGTGCCGCCCCGGTTCAGCAGCCCGCTGACCGCCGAGGTGTCCAGGGTGCGGGTGCGGGGCCGGCCGATCAGGCCCTCGAAGCCCTCCTCGATGCCGAGCACCGACCAGCCGTGGTCGATCTCGGCCGACCTGACCACCGCGCGGATGACCGCGTTCAGTCCCGGTGCGTCGCCGCCACTGGTGAGCACCCCGATGCGTCGGATTGGCGCCGTCATGTCGGGTGCACCCCCAGCTTCCGATGGGTAGGTAAGGCCCCGTCAGGGCAGGGTAGCCCGTGGCGGCACAGTACACATCTGATCACAGGGAGGGCCGGTGGCCAAGGCGGGCGAGAAGAGAAAGCGGGCGGGGATGACCCGGAGGCTG
>DATENJ010000746.1:0-4514 GCA_035275125.1 Actinomycetes bacterium
ACCCGGCGGGCCGAGGCCCGCCAGGCCGAGCAGGACCGGGCCGAGCTGGCCTACGCCCGCGAGGTCCTGGCCGGCACCACGATCGGCGACGCCGCCCGCTACGCCCCCGACACCAGCACCCTCGACCCGTCGGTGCTGGCCGGCCGCTGGCGCACCCGTGGCCCCCAGGCCGGGCTGGCCGAGCGGGCCAGCCAGGACCGCGGCTGGGTGTTCGGCCACGTCATTGTCGACGAGGCCCAGGAGCTGTCGGCCATGGCCTGGCGGATGCTGATGCGCCGCAGCCCCAGCCGCTCCATGACCGTGGTCGGCGACATGGCCCAGACAGGGGCGACCTGGGGGCCCGGCTCCTGGGCCAGGGCCCTTGACCCCCACGCCGCCGGGCGCTGGCGGGTCGAGGAGCTGACCATCAACTACCGGACCCCGGCCGAGATCATGGCCGTGGCCGCCGACGTCCTGGCCAGCATGGGCACCGGCCTTGAGCCGCCCCGCTCGGCCCGCGAGACCGGCACCACCCCCTGGCACCTGCGCCTCCCCCTCGCCGACCCGGCGGGTGGCCTTGGCGGCGTGGTCGCCGCCGAGGCGGCCCAGGTCGGCCAGGGCAAGCTGGCCGTCCTGATCCCGCCGGGGCGGGCCGAGGAGCTGGCCGAGCTGATCGGGGCCGAGGTGCCGGCGGCCACCGCCCGCCAGGGCCCGGCCGTGCTCGACGCCAGGGTCGCCGTCCTGACCGTGGCCGAGGCCAAGGGCCTGGAGTTCGACGCCGTGGTGGTCGCCGACCCGGCCGCCATCCTGGCCACCGGGAGCCACGGCGCCAACGACCTCTACGTCGCCCTCACCCGCGCCACCGCCCGCCTGGGGGTTGTCCACCCCGGAGAGCTTCCAAGAGTCCTGTCCCGCCTGGCCGCCAAAACGGTTGTGATGCCGGGCCGGGATCGCCGATGATCGCCGGCATGCCCGACCCCGCCGGCCCGGCCCCCGACCAGGACCTGCCCACCCGCCAGTTCGGGTGGTGGGACATGTTCGTCAGCCCCGACGAGGATCCCCGGACCGACGGCGGGTTCAGGGGCGAGCGGGCAACGCTGGTCGGCTTCCTGCGCGACCAGCGCCTGACCCTTGAGCTGAAGTGCTCGGGCCTGGACGCCGACGCCATGGCGCGCCGGTCGGTGGAGCCTTCCAACCTGTCGCTGCTGGGGCTGGTGCGGCACCTGGCCGACGTCGAGCGCGGCTGGTTCCGCCGGCGGCTGGCCGGGCAGGACGCGCCGTCGCGCTACCGCAGCGACGCGGAGCCCGACGGGGCCTTCGACGGCGCGGTGCCCGATCCCGAGGTCGTCGCCGAGGCCTGGGCCGCCTGGCGGGCCGAGGTCGCGTTCGCCGAGCGGTTCGTGGCCGAGGCGCCCGACCTCGAGCTCACCGGCCCGGAGGGCGAGGTGCTGCGTGAGGTGCTGGTCCACATGATCGAGGAGTACGCCCGCCACAACGGCCACGCCGACTTCCTCCGCGAGCGGATCGACGGCCGCGTCGGCCAGTGAGCTAGGTCGCCACCCCGGCGCCGGCGAGCGTGGCGTGGTGGGCTCGGGCGCCGCTGATGAGCAGGGCGAGCCCGTACTCGAAGCCGGCGTCGCCGGCCTGCGGCCCGGGGTCGTCGAGGCCGGCGATGGCCGCCCGCAGATTGGGCAGCTCCCCGGCCCGCTGGAGGAACCGGGCCTCGCGCTCCGGGTCCGGGTCCCTGGTCGCCTCCGCCTGGTGCTCCACGGCGCAGCCGATGACGTAGTTGCCGATCGACAGGATCGTTCGCAGGGCCTCCGCCGGCGGGAAGCCGACCGCGACCAGGCTGGCCACGACCTGCTCGATGCCGGGCAGGGCGGTGTCGGTCGGCCGGTTCCCGGCGACCACCAGGGCGGCGTCGCGGTGGGAGGTCAGCGCCCGCCACTGCAGGCGCGCCAGCTCGGCCAGCCACTCCCACCAGGGCTGCCCGGGCGCCGGGGAGGTGCTGCGGCCGGCCCGCGAGACCAGCGCCTCGGCCATGAGGTCCAGCAGCTGGCGCTTGTTGCGGACATGCCAGTAGAGGGTCGGGGCCGAGACGCCGAGCTCGGTGGCCAGCCGCCGCAGCGTCAGCGCCTCCAGCCCGGCCTCGGCCAGCAGGTCGACAGCCCGCTTCACCACCTGCTCCTGGGTCAGGGCCACCGTCATCTCCCGTCGCTTGCCGCTCTAACGCCGTTAGAGTAGCATCTCGAACATCGTTAGAGAAACCACAGCGAGGTGCCAATGGAGCAGTCCACGGCGGCCATCTCCATGCGCGGGCTGGTCAAGCGCTACAAGCAGGTCGAGGCGGTGGCCGGCATCGACCTGGACGTCCGGCCGGGGGAGACGTTCGGGTTCCTCGGCCCCAACGGGGCCGGCAAGTCGACCACCATCAAGATCCTCTGCACCCTGGCCGACGCGACCGCCGGCACGGCCATGGTGGCCGGCTTCGACGTCGCCCGCGAGCGGGACCAGGTGCGCCGCCACATCGGGCTGGTCTTCCAGGAGCCGACCCTCGACGCCTACCTGACCGCCGAGCAGAACCTGCGCTTCCACGGCGAGCTGTACGGCGTCGACCGGGCCACCGCCGCCCAGCGCCGCCAGGAGGTGCTGACCATGGTCGACCTGTGGGAGCGCCGCGGCGACCTGGTCCAGACCTTCTCCGGCGGCATGCGCCGCCGGCTCGAGATCGCCAGGGGCCTGCTGCACTCCCCGCGGGTGCTGTTCCTGGACGAGCCGACCATCGGCCTGGACCCCCAGACCCGCACCTCCATCTGGGACTACCTGGAGGAGCTGCACCGCCGCCAGGAGATCACCGTGTTCGTCACCACCCATTACATGGACGAGGCCGAGCACTGCGACCGCATCGCCATCGTCGACCAGGGCCGCATCGTCGCCCTCGACACCCCGGCGGCCCTCAAGTCCGGCATCGGCGAGGACCGGGTCCAGATCACCACCGACGACGACGCCCTGGCCATCGCCGAGCTGGCCGACCGGTTCGGCCTTCAGGCGGCCGTCCACGAGGGGACGGTGACCTTCGCCGTGGCCGAGGGGGCGGCCTTCGTCCCCCAGCTGTTCGCCGGCCTCGACGTGCCGATCAACTCGGTGACAGTGACCCGGCCCAGCCTCGACGACGTGTTCCTGGCCTACACCGGCCGGACCATCCGCGACGCCGAGGCCGCCCGCCCGATGAGCCCGATGGCCTTCGCGGCCCGGGGGAGGTGAGCTCGATGACCGCGACCAATCCGATGCCGGTGGCGGACGTGCGGGTGCCCGCCACCGGCCTCCGCCATCAGGTCAGGGCGGCCGCCGTGGTCTGGCAGCGGGAGATGATCCGCTTCGGCCGCGACCGCTCCCGGATCGTCTCCTCGCTGGTCCAGCCGGTGCTGTTCCTGTTCGTGCTCGGCACCGGCCTGTCGTCGCTGATCGCCTCCAACGGCGATGTCGACTTCCGGACCTTCCTGTTCCCCGGCGTGCTGGCCACCTCGGTGCTGTTCACGGCGGCGTTCTCGGGCATCTCGATGGTCTGGGACCGGGAGTTCGGCTTCCTCCGGGAGATGCTGGTCGCCCCGGTGAGCACCCTGTCCATCCTCACCGGCAAGTGCCTCGGCGGGGCCACCGTCGCCACCCTCCAGAGCCTCATCATCCTGGCCCTGGCCGGGCTCGTCGGGGTGCCGTACAACCTGGTGATGATGGTCGAGCTGGTCGGGCTGCTGTTCCTGATGGCCTTCATGATCTGCGCGCTCGGGCTGTTCCTGTCCGCCCGGGTCAAGCAGGTCCAGTCGGCCATGCCGCTGGTCCAGCTGACCATCACCCCGCTGATGTTCCTGTCCGGGTCGCTGTTCCCCCTCTCCAACCTGCCCGGCTGGCTGCACGTGGCCACCACCCTCAACCCGATGACCTACGCGGTGGAGCCGATCCGGTCGGTGGTGTTCGACCACCTGGACCTGACCCCGGC
This sequence comes from Actinomycetes bacterium, assembly GCA_035275125.1. Classification (GTDB taxonomy): domain Bacteria; phylum Actinomycetota; class CALGFH01; order CALGFH01; family CALGFH01; genus CALGFH01. The sequence continues at coordinate 3,977 of DATENJ010000746.1, forward strand.
CGCCCAGGCGACCTTCAACCCCGGCATCACCTGGGCCGGCTGGCAGGTCCCGGTGGCGCTGCAGATCGCGATCGTCGTCGCCACCTGCCTGATCCTGCTCGGCCTGGCCGTGGCCCGGTTCGCCCGCACCGAGTAGCGGCAGCCTCGCTAGTCCACCAGCGCCTGGTAGACGAGCTGGCGGAGCTCGGAGCGCAGCGGGTAGGCGCTGGACGGCATCAGCTGGGTGAGGAAGATGGCGGTCAGCCGCTCGGCCGGGTCGACCCAGAAGAAGGTGCTGGCGGCGCCGCCCCAGGCGAGCTCGCCCGGGCTGGCGAGGACCTTGTTGGCCACCGGGTCGAGCAGCACGGCCCAGCCGAGGCCGTAGCCGACCCCGTCGAAGGTGGTCTCGGCGAACAGGCGGCGGCCGAACGACTCGAGATCGGCCCCGCCGGGCAGGTGGTTGCGGGCCATGTAGGCGAAGGTGCGGCTGCCGAGCAGCCGGGCCCCGTCCAGCTCGCCCCCACCGAGCATGGCCTGGGTGAAGCGGTGGTAGTCGGCG
>DATENJ010000747.1:0-9227 GCA_035275125.1 Actinomycetes bacterium
GGACCCCCGACTCCAGCTCGAGGGTCTCGTGCTGGCCGGCCTGCTGGTGGGAGAAGAACCCCTCCTGACCTCGGGTGACGACCGCCGGTGGGGCGCCGTCGCCGGTCAGCAGGCCGTCGACCGACACCCCGAGCAGGTTGACGATGTCGAACAGCTTGCTCACCGACGGCTGGGCCTTGCCGGTCTCGATCTGGGAGAGGGCGCTGGCGCTGATCCCAAGGCGCCTGGCCATCTCGCGCAGCCCGATGCCCTGGCCGAGACGCTCGGCCCTGAGCCGGCCGCCCAGGTCGAGGGCGGGAGGGCCGGCGGTGGCCGGCTGAACGGCCTGGTGGTCGCCGGTGGCGGTCATGGCAGGAAGTGTACAGAGCGCCCAGCCCACTGTTCAGCGCCACTGGACAAGCGTTATGCTCCCGCCGACATCAGGTCGCTCTTCGACGAGGAGGAGTTCCAATGGCCGACCGGCTCCTGCTGCGTGGCGGCACCGTCCTGACCGTCGACTCCGACCTCGGCGATCTGCCGAAGGGTGACGTCCTGATCGAGGGGGACAAGATCGCCCAGGTCGCCCCCCAGATCGACGCCGACGCCGAGGTGATCGACGCGAGCGGCCGGATCGTCATCCCCGGCTTCGTCGACACCCACCGGCACACCTGGGAGGCGGCGATCCGCGGCTCCGCCCCCAACGCCACCCTCGGGACCTATTTCGTCGAGATCCTCGACTCGTTCGCCCCCCTGTACCGGCCCGAGGACGTGTACGCCAGCAACCTGGCCGGGGCGCTGGAGTGCGTCAACGCCGGCATCACGACCCTGGTCGACTGGTCGCACATCAACAACACCCCCGAGCACCCCGACGCCGGCATCCGCGGGCTCCAGGAGGCCGGGATCCGCGCCCAGTACGCCTACGGCAGTGCCAACACCTCGCTGAACGACTACTGGAACAACAGCAAGATCGCCATCCCGGCCGACGACGTGCGGCGGGTCCGCGACACCTACTTCTCCTCCGGCGACGGCCTGCTGACCATGGCCCTGGCGACCCGGGGCCCGACCTACTGCAACAACGATGTGGTCCGGGCCGAATGGGAGCTGGCCCGCGAGCTCGGCATCCCGATCACCATCCACGTGGCCATGCACTCGGCCGGCCGCTTCGGCATGGTCAAGCAGCTCGGCGACCTGGGCCTGCTCGGGCCGGACACGACCTACATCCACTGCTGCTACCTGACCGACGAGGAGTGGCAGCTGCTGGCCGACAGCGGCGGCACCGTCTCGATCGCTCCCCAGATCGAGGCCCAGATGGGCCACGGCTGGCCACCGGTGCTGAAGTCGATGGAGTACGGGCTGCGGCCCAGCCTCTCGATCGACGTCGTGACCACCGCCCCTGGCGACATCTTCACCCAGATGCGGGCCGCCTTCGCCTGTGACCGGGCCCGCGTCAACGCGGCCGGCTGGGAGGCGGGGGCCGAGGGCGACGTCTCCGACACCATGCTGACGTCCCGCCAGATGCTGGAGCTGGCCACCATCAACGGCGCCCATGTGGCCGGGCTGGAGGACCGGACCGGCTCGCTCACCCCTGGCAAGCAGGCCGACGTGGTCCTGCTGGACGCGACCGCCCTCAACGTCGCCCCGGTGATCGACCCGGTGGCCGCGGTCACCAACTGCGCCGACGTCTCCAACGTCGACACGGTGCTGATCGGCGGGCAGGTCCGCAAGCGCGACGGCAAGCTCGTGGCCGACGCCGAGGCGGCACGCCGGCTGGTCGAGGCGTCCCGGGACCACCTGCTGGCCGAGCTCGAGCGCAAGCGGGCCGCACAGTCCACCGCATGACCGCGAGGTACCTGGTCGCAAGGGCCGGCGACGCCGGCCCGCTCGTGCCCGGGCCGTTCGCCGGCCGCAGCCAGGGGTTCACCCGCTGGGCGGTGGTCGGCGAGGCCGCCGGGGCCGCCCACACCGGGTTCGGGCTGTGCACCCTTGAGGCCGGCGGCCGTCTTGACGCCCACGTCCACTCCTTCGAGCAGAGCGTGTTCGTGCTCGAGGGCCGCCTGGTCCTCGAGGGGGTCGACGGGTCGGTGGAGCTCGGGCCGGGCGACTACGGCCTGGTCCCGGTGGGGGTGGCCCACGCCGCCCGCAACCCGGGGCCGGAGCCGGCCCGCTGGGCCGACATGTGCGCCCCCCAGCCGAGGGCCCGGTTCGACGACGACACCTTCTTCGTCCCGTCGCTGGCCGCCACCGCCCCGGTCCCGGTCGACGTCCGCGATCCCCGGACCCGGTCCTTCGGCCACATCGACCCGGCCAACATGGACCCCGGCCGCCAGACCCAGGACCAGCTCGCCGTCTCGGCCAGCATGCGCACCGCCCTGCTGGTCTACAGCGGCATCACCGTGAAGATGATGGTCGACAGCGACCTCGGGGCTCAGCTCCAGACCATGTTCATGGTCCAGTACGAGCCCGGCGGGGTGGCCGGCACCCACGACCACCCGCTGGAGGAGACCTACCTGGTCCTGGAGGGCGAGGTCGACGCCAGCTTCGACGGCGACGTCCACCGGCTGCGGCCCGGCGACGTCGCCTGGGCCGGGGTCGGCTGCGTCCACGGGTTCTCCAACCCGGCCGACCGGCCAGTGCGCTGGCTGGAGACCCAGGCCCCGCAGCCGCCGGGTCGCCACTCCTACCGGTTCACCCGCGACTGGGAGTATCTACGGTCCGCCCTCGCCTGAAAGGAAGCTGTCATGCCGGAGCCGGGAGCGGTGGTCGTGGTCGGGGGGACCCGCGGGCTGGGTCTGGAGGTGGCCCGCCACTACGCCGGCCAGGGCCGTGAGGTCGTGCTGTCCGGCCGCGACCAGCAGCGGGCCGACGCCGCGGCCGCCGACGTCGGCGGCCGGGCCAGGGGCATCGCCCTCGACCTGGCCGAGCCAGCCCAGCTGGCCGGCTGCCTGGCCGGGATCGAGCGGGTCGGCCATCTGGTCCTGGCCGCGATCGAGCGGGACGAGAACAGGGTCCACTCCTTCGACCTGGAGGGCGCGACCCGGCTGGCCACCCTGAAGCTGGTCGGCTACGCCGAGACCGTCCACCTGCTGGCCTCCCGGATGGACCCCGACGGCGCGGTGCTCCTGTTCGGGGGGCGGGCCAAGGACCGCCCCTACCCGGGCTCGACCATGGTGTCGACGGTCAACGGCGGGGTCACCGGCCTGGTCAACTCCCTGGCCGTCGAGCTGGCCCCGATCCGCTGCAACGCGATTCACCCCGGCATCGTCGGCGACAGCCCATACTGGAGCGCCAAGGGCGAGGCGGCCCTCGCCCCGGTCCGGGACCGGACCCCGTCGGGGCGGCTGGTGACCATGGAGGACGTGGTCGGGGCGGTCGTGTTCCTGCTCGAGAACCGGTCGGTGAACGGCGTCAACCTGGCCGTCGACGGGGGCTGGCTGCTGCTCTAGAGGGAGGAAGATGGACGGCGGGCGGAGGGTCGCGGTCATCGGGGCCGGGCGCATGGGCGGGGCCATGGTCGGCACGCTGCGCCGGGCCGGGGTCGAGGTGGTGGTGTTCAACCGGACCCGGCCCAAGGCCGAGGCGGTCGCCGAGGCCACCGGGGCGACGGTGGCCGCCACCGCCCGCGAGGCCGCCGAGGGCGCCCAGGTGGTGCTGAGCTCCCTGGCCGACGACGCCGCCGTCGGGGCCGCCTACACCGGCGGCGACGGGATCGTGGCCGGCCTCCAACCGGACACGGTGGTCTGCGAGTCCAGCACCATCGACCCCGGCACCGTGCTGCGCCTGCGGCCCCTGGTCGAGGCCCGCAAGGCGTTCCTGCTCGACACCCCCGTCTCGGGCAGCGTCTCCACCGTCGAGGCCGGCCAGCTCACCATCATGGCCGGCGGCGACGAGGCCGTGCTGGATCGGGTCCGCCCGGTCCTCAACCCCCTGGCCAAGCAGATCTTCCACGTCGGCGAGCTGGGGTCGGGGGCGGTGATGAAGCTGACCGTGAACTCGGTCCTGCACGGCTTCAACCTGGCCCTGGCCGAGGGCCTGGTCCTGGCCGAGCGGGCCGGGGTGGCCCGCTCGGCCGCGTACGAGGTGTTCTCCGCCAGCGTGATCGCCGCCCCCTTCGTCCACTACAAGCGGGAGGCGTTCGAGCACCCCGGCGAGGTCCCGGTCGCCTTCAGCCTCGACCTGGTCGCCAAGGACCTGGACCTGATCCTGGCCCTGGCCGCCCAGACCGGCACCCCGATGCCGCAGGCCGCCACCAACCACCGGGTGGTGGCGGCCGCCGTCGCCTCCGGCCTCGCCGACGACGACCTCAGCGAGCTGGCCACCTACCTGCGCCAGACCGGCCCCGAGGACCCCTGACCGCCCACCCCGTCAGGGGTTCTGCTCCCCCGAGCCGGTGTCCCCGCCCCGGCGGGCGTCGTCCTCGTGCGCCGGCAGCTCCGGCTCGCTCAGCCCGGCGTCACTCATGTTGGCGACCTCGGCCGGGTCGTCCTCGACCGTCGTCCCCTCCCGGCCGCGGGTCTCGTCCCGCTCGTGCTCGGGCAACCCGACGTCCTCGGTCCGCGTGCTGTCCCGGTCCTCCAAGCTGTCGTCCGGCCCCACGCCCACGATCGCACCTCCCAGCTCCGAAAACCCGACCCGCTCCGTCGCCTGCGGCTTGCCCGGCAAGCCCGGCGGGAAACGCCGACCGGCCGCGGTCCCGGGACCAGTGCTGTAATTGACGGCGGCAGCCTCCACCCCCGTCAGGAGCCCACCGTCATGTCCAGCGCCACAGAGGTTCCCGCGACGCCGTTCACGCCCGGCCGCTTCGCCGGCCGGACGGCCATCGTCACCGGCGCCGGTTCCGGTATCGGCCGGGCCACCGCCCTGCGACTGGGCCGGGAGGGCGCCCGGGTGGTGGCCGCCGACCTCGCGGCCGACCGCCTGGAGCAGCTCACGGCCGAGTCCCCCGACCTCGACCTCGTCCCGGTCGCAGGCGACATCACCACCGACGAGGGCCTGGCGGCGGTCATGACCGCCGCCGGCGGGCGGGTCGACGCCCTGGCCAACGTGGCCGGGATCATGGACGCCTTCCTGCCCCCGGCCGAGGTCGACGACGCGACCTGGGAGCGGGTGTTCGCGGTCAACGTCACCGCCCCCATGCGCCTGACCCGGGCCGTGCTGCCGCTGATGCTGGCCGCCGGCGGCGGCGCGATCGTCAACGTCTCCTCCGAGGCCAGCCTGCGGGCCTCGGCCTCCGGGGTCGCCTACACCGCCTCCAAGCACGCCGTGAACGGCCTCACCAAGAGCACGGCCGTGTTCTACAAGGGCGACGGGATCCGGGCCAACGCCGTCGCCCCCGGCCCGGTGGCCACCAACATCCAGGCGCCCTTCAAGTCCGAGCACGCCGCCCGCGTCCTCGGCCCGGTAATGCAGACCACGATCCCGCCGGTGGCCACCGCCGACCAGCTCGCCGCCACCATCACCTGGCTGCTCAGCGACGACGCCAGCAACGTCAACGGGGCGATCCTGCCCTCCGACGGCGGCTGGTCGGCCATCTGAACGGGCGGCCGGGCGCGTCCGTGAGACGATCGTGGCTATGACCCAGCCGATCCTGTTCCTGGTCGACGACCGCCCGCGGGTGCTTGAGGCGCTGGCCGGGGACCTGGAGCGGCGGTTCGGGGGCGACCACCGGATCGTCACCGATGGCGCGCCCGGGGCGGCCCTCGAGGAGCTGACCGAGCTGGCCCGGCGGGGCGAGGAGGTCGCCCTGGTGGTGGCCGGGCAGAAGATGGAGGAGATGCCGGGGGTGCAGTTCCTGTGCCGGGCCCACGACCTGCACCCGACGGCCAAGCGGGTGCTGCTGGTCGGGCGGCGGGAGTGGACGCCGGCCAACCCGGCCGTGCGGGCCATGACCCTCGGGCAGATCGACACCTACCTGTTCGAGCCGTGGCTGCCGGTGGCCCGCTTCCTGGACCTGCCGATCAGCCAGGTCCTGGCCGACTGGGTGCCGTCGCGTGGGCCCAGCTTCGAGGGGATCCGGATTGTCGGGCCGCGCTGGGGGACCCGCTCGCACGAGCTGCGCGACATGCTGACCCGGATGGGCATCCCCCACGGCTGGTACCAGGCGGAGACGGCCGACGGCCGGCGGCTGCTGGAAGAGGCCGGCGAGGACGGCTCGCGGCTGCCGGTGGTGCTGTTCCACAGCGGCCAGGTGTTCGTCGACCCCTCCAACGCCGAGCTGGCCGAGGCGCTCGGGTTCGGGACCAGGCCGGCAGCCGACTCCTATGACCTGGTGATCGTCGGGGCCGGCCCGGCCGGGCTGGCCGGGGCCGTCTACGCCGCCTCCGAGGGGCTTGACACCCTGGTGGTGGAGCCGCAGGTGGTCGGCGGGCAGGCCGGCACCTCGGCCATGATCCGCAACTACCTCGGCTTCCCGCGCGGGATCGGCGGGGGCGACCTGGCCAACCGGGCGCTGGAGCAGGCCTGGCTGTTCGGGGCCAACCTGGTCCTCTCCCAGAAGGCGACCGGGCTGACCACCGACGGGGACCGGCGCCTGGTCCGGCTGTCGGACGGCGGCCAGGTCGCCGCCGGCGCGGTGGTGGTGGCCTCGGGCATCGCCTGGCGGCGCCTGGGCGTGCCCGAGCTGGAGGCACTGGTCGGAGCCGGGGTGTTCTACGGGGCGGCCGGGGCCGAGGCCAGGGCCATGGAGGGCCAGGACGCGTTCGTGGTCGGGGCCGGCAACTCGGCCGGCCAGGCCGCCCTCCACCTGGCCAAGTACTCCGCCTCGGTGACCCTGCTGGTCCGCGGGCCCGACCTGGCCAAGAGCATGTCCGACTACCTGATCCAGGAGATCGAGCAGGCCCCGAACGTGGCCGTGCGGCTGGGCACCCAGGTGGTCGGCGGGCTGGGCAGCCACCGGCTGGAGGGCCTGGTCCTGCGCCACCGGGACGCCGGGACGATCGAGGAGGTGCCGGCGGCGGCCCTGTTCGTGATGATCGGGGGCGAGCCTCGGACCGAGTGGCTGGCCGGGGTGGAGCGCGACGACCGCGGCTACATCCTGACCGGCCACGACCTGCTCGGCCCCGGCGGGATGCCGGCCGGCTGGCCCCTCGAGCGGCCGCCGCTGCTGCTGGAGACCAGCATCCCCGGGGTGTTCGCGGCCGGCGACGTCCGCCACCGCTCGGTCAAGCGGGTCGCCTCGGCCGTCGGCGAGGGCGCCGTCGCCGTCCAGCTGGTCCACCAGTACCTGGGCCGCCAGTGACGGCGAGGGCCGCGGCTGACGCCGCGGCCCGGTGCCGTTCGGGCTGGTGCAGGGCTACTCGCCGGGGGTCGGGTGGTAGACGCCCACCGTCTTCTCGGCGGTGCCGCCGGGTCCGATGGCCTTGACGGTCAGGTGGCCAAGGATCGGCTCGCTCGGGTAGTGCCAGTTGAACAGCCAGCCGTCGCGGCCGTTGGTGTCCTGGCCGATCTTGCGGGACAGGTCGCTGACGCCGCTGCCGGTCGGGGTGAGCCAGAACTCGACCCTGGTGGCGTGTGGGGCGTCGAGCACCATGGTGAGGAGACCAGACCCGGCGGGCAGCTGCCAGAACGCCCCCTCGGTGGGCAGGACCGGCTCGCTGCCGAAGCCGAGGATCCGCGGCCGTGGAGGCGGCGGGGTGGTGTCGTCCGTGGTGCCGCCGGACCTGGGCGGCGCAGGCGCGTCGTCGTCGACCGGGGCCGGAGCGGGCGCCGGGGCCGGAGCGGCCACGGGGTCGCCCTTGGGGGCGGCGGTGGTCGCGGTGGCGCTGATCTCGGGGGCCGAGTACCCGCTGTTGCGGGTGCCGAGGGCCCAGCCGGTGAGGCCGACCGCGAGCAGCGCGATGGCCACGAGCAGGATGCGGACAGATCGCATGGTAACTACCCTCTTAGAATTGCTGGTGTCGCGACCATGCTGCGCCCGCGGGCCCGCCGGGACAGTGCTGTGCCGCACCGTCCCGGTGTGCCGTCTGTCACAACTGCATGACCACGGCCTTGGCCTCGGTGAAGAACTCGCGGCTGTAGCCGCCGCCCTCGCGGCCGATGCCCGAGTCCTTGTAGCCCCCGAACGGGGCCCGCAGGTCGCGGACGAAGAAGCAGTTGACCCAGACGGTTCCCGCCCGGACGGCCGCCGCGACCTGGTGGGCGCGGCGCAGGCTCTCGGTGAACACCATCGCGTTGAGGCCGTAGGGCGAGTCGTTGGCCAGGGCCACGGCCTCCTCCTCGGTGTCGAACGGCTGCACCACCACGACCGGGCCGAAGATCTCCTCGCGGCAGACCGCCATGTCCTGGCGGACGTCGACCAGCACGGTCGGCCGGACCCACCAGCCGTCGCCGTGGCCGCCGGTGCGGACCTTGGCCCCCTCGGCGGCGGCCAGGTCCAGGTAGCCGGTGACCTTGCGCCAGTGCTCCTCGGAGGAGAGGGGCCCGACCTCGGTGGCCTCGTCCAGCGGGTCGCCGAGGCGCATGGCCTCGGCCCCGGCCACGAAGCGGTCGAGGAACTCCTCGTACACGGGCCGCTGAACGTACAGCCGGGAGCCGGACAGGCAGACCTGGCCGGCGTTGAGGAAGATGGCCCGCAGCGACCAGTCGACCGCGTTGGCCAGGTCGGCGTCGGCGAAGACCAGGTTGGCGCCCTTGCCGCCGAGCTCGAAGCTGACCCGCTTGAGGGTAGGGGCGCCGGCGGCCAGGATGGCCCGGCCGGTGGCCGACTCGCCGGTGAAGGTGACCAGGTCGACGCCTGGGTGCTCGGTCAGGGCCTGGCCGGCCTCGCCCGGGCCGAACCCCTGGACGACGTTGAGCGTCCCCGGGGGCAGGCCGGCCTGGGCGGCCAGCAGGCCGAGGCGGTGACAGGAGGCCGGGGACTGCTCGGCCGGCTTGAGCACCACGGTGTTGCCGAAGGCCAGGGCCGGGGCGACCTTCCAGCTGGCCAGCATGAGGGGGAAGTTCCAGGGGGAGATGGCCGCGGCCACCCCGACCGGCTCGTGCCGGGTGTAGACGTGGTGGCCGGTCGGCGAGGGCAGCGCCTCGTCGGTGGCCAGGCTGGCGTAGTCGGCGAAGAAGCGGAAGTTGAGGGCCGCCCGGTGGGCGTCGTTGTCGCGGGCCTGGCGGATCGGCTTGCCCATGTCGGTCGAGTCCAACCGGCCCAGCTCGGCCGCCTCGGCCTCGATCAGGTCGGCCAGGCGGTGCAGGGCCTTGGCCCGCTCGGCCGGGGCCATCCGCGGCCACGGGCCGGTGTCGAAGGCGCGCCGGGCGGCCTC
>DATENJ010000748.1:0-2383 GCA_035275125.1 Actinomycetes bacterium
CATCGGCACCGAGCACATCCTGCTCGGCCTGATCCGCGAGGGCGAAGGCGTCGCGGCCCAGGTCCTGGTCAAGCTCGGCGCCGATCTGAACCGGGTCCGCCAGCAGGTGATCCAGCTGCTGAGCGGTTACCAGGGCAAGGAGCCGACGTCCGCCGCGAGCGGGTCCACCGAGGCCGCGCCGTCGACTTCGCTCGTGCTCGACCAGTTCGGCCGCAATCTCACCCAGGGCGCCCGCGAGGGCAAGCTCGACCCGGTGATCGGCCGCGAGAAGGAGATCGAGCGGGTCATGCAGGTGCTGTCCCGCCGGACCAAGAACAACCCGGTGCTGATCGGCGAGCCCGGCGTCGGCAAGACCGCCATCGTCGAGGGCCTCTCCCAGGCCATCGTCAAGGGCGAGGTCCCCGAGACGCTCAAGGGCAAGCAGATGTACACCCTCGACCTCGGCGCCCTTGTGGCCGGGTCGCGCTACCGCGGCGACTTCGAGGAGCGCCTCAAGAAGGTCCTCAAGGAGATCCGCACCCGCGGCGACATCGTGCTGTTCATCGACGAGCTGCACACCCTGGTCGGGGCGGGCGCGGCCGAGGGCGCGATCGACGCCGCCTCGATCCTCAAGCCCATGCTGGCCAGGGGCGAGCTCCAGACGATCGGCGCCACCACCCTCGAGGAGTACCGCAAGCACCTGGAGAAGGACGCGGCCCTCGAGCGCCGCTTCCAGCCGATCCAGGTCCAGGAGCCGTCGGTGGCCCACACCATCGACATCCTCAAGGGGCTGCGCGACCGCTACGAGGCCCACCACCGCGTCACCATCACCGACGACGCCCTGGTCGCCTCGGCCAACCTGGCCGACCGCTACATCTCCGACCGCTTCCTGCCCGACAAGGCGATCGACCTGATCGACGAGGCCGGCAGCCGGATGCGGATCCGGCGCATGACCGCCCCGCCCGACCTGCGCGAGTTCGACGGCAAGATCGCCGACGTCCGCCGGGACAAGGAGTCGGCGATCGACGCCCAGGACTTCGAGAAGGCGGCCAACCTCCGCGACACCGAGAAGAACCTGCTCAACGACAAGGCCCGCCGCGAGCGGGAGTGGAAGTCGGGCGACATGGACGTGGTCGCCGAGGTCGACGAGGAGGAGATCGCCGAGGTGCTGGCCTCCTGGACCGGCATCCCGGTGTTCAAGCTGACCGAGGAGGAGACGGCCAAGCTCCTGCGCATGGAGGACGAGCTGCACAAGCGGATCGTCGGCCAGGACAACGCCATCCACAGCGTCTCCCAGGCCATCCGCCGCACCCGGGCCGGCCTCAAGGACCCCAAGCGGCCCTCGGGCTCGTTCATCTTCCTCGGCCCCTCGGGGGTCGGGAAGACCGAGCTGTCCCGCACCCTGGCCGAGTTCCTGTTCGGGGACGAGGACGCGCTGATCGCGCTCGACATGTCCGAGTACATGGAGAAGCACACGGTCTCGCGCCTGATCGGCTCCCCGCCGGGCTACATCGGCTACGAGGAGGGCGGCCAGCTCACCGAGGCGGTCCGGCGCAAGCCGTTCAGCGTGGTGCTGTTCGACGAGATCGAGAAGGCCCACCCGGACGTGTTCAACACCCTGCTCCAGATCCTGGAGGACGGGCGGCTGACCGACGCCCAGGGCCGCACGGTCGACTTCAAGAACACCGTGCTGATCATGACCTCCAACCTGGGCACCCGCGACATCGCCAAGGGCGCCACCCTGGGCTTCACCGCCCGGCCCGACGCCAAGGTCGACTACGAGCGGATGCAGGGCAAGGTCATGGACGAGCTCAAGCGCCACTTCCGGCCCGAGTTCCTGAACCGGATCGACGAGGTGATCGTCTTCCACCAGCTCTCGAGGGAGCAGGTGAAGAGCATCGTCGGCCTGATGATGAAGCGGGTCGTGGAGCAGCTGAAGTCCAAGGACATCGCCATGGAGCTGACCGAGGCGGCCAAGGACCTTCTGGCCGAGAAGGGCTACGACCCGGCCCTCGGCGCCCGCCCGCTGCGGCGGACCATCCAGCGCCTGGTCGAGGACCCGCTGTCCGAGAAGCTCCTGTGGAAGGAGTTCACCGCCGGCCAGCTGGTCGTGGTGGACGCCGAGAACGGCGAGATCGCCTTCCGCTCGCTCGACCAGCCCACCGACATCGACGCCCCTCCGGCCGAGCTGGCCGGCAAGGAGTAGGCGTCAAGCTGTCCCACCCCAGGGATAGGCGAAGCCCCCGGGATTCCCGGGGGCTTCGCCGTTAGCATGCAATCCATGCGCGAGGCGGTCGGGGGGCGTGTGCTGGGGGCACGGGCGGCCGGGCGGCCGCTCGACCGGCTGGCCTGGGTGCACGCGACCAGCACCTTCGGCGACGCCCTGGTCGCGGTGGCCCTGGCC
>DATENJ010000749.1:0-3068 GCA_035275125.1 Actinomycetes bacterium
TACCGCACACGGCCGGCGGGCGGCGACGGCGACGGCCTCCGGTACCGGCTCACCGCCGACCCCCAGCCGCTGCTCGACCCGCCGGTCCTGCGGGTCGAGGTGACCGCCCCACCGGGCATGGCGCCCGCCCCGACCGACGGCTGGACGGTCGAGGACGGGGCCTCGGTCCTCTCCCGGCGCCTGATCACCACCACGACCGCCACCCTGGACCTGCACGGTTGACAGCCCTCGGAGCGTCTTCGCTACGGTGGTCGGGAACGACCGCTCTCTCATCCCCCCTCAAAGGTGATCGTCTGCTCGACTACGCCATCGAACCCACCACCGCGCTCCTGATCCTGGTCGCCGCCTGGGTCGCCAACCGGCTGGTGCGGCGGGCCATCGGGCGGATGGTCGCCTCCATGAGCGAGGACCGCGGTCTGGCCGCCCTGCGCGCCCCCACCGCCCTTGCCCGCACCGGCGAGATCCCGAGCCTGCGCCGGGTCCAGCGGGCCGAGACGGTCGGGGCCCTGCTGAAGAGCATGGCCTCCTTCGGCATCTGGACCCTGGCCGGGCTGATGGCGCTCGGCACCCTCGGGCTCGACCTGGGCCCGCTGATCGCCGGGGCCGGGATCGTCGGGGTGGCCGTCGGGTTCGGCTCCCAGAACCTGGTCCGCGACTTCATCTCCGGCATCTTCATGCTGATGGAGGACCAGTACGGCGTCGGCGACGTGGTCGACGCCGGCCCGGCCACCGGCACCGTCGAGGGCGTCGGGCTGCGCACCACCCGCCTGCGGGACGTCAACGGCACCCTCTGGCACATCCCCAACGGGGAGATCCGCCGCGTCGGCAACCGCTCCCAGGGCTGGGCCCGGGCCCTGGTCGACGTCGAGGTCGCCTACTCGACCGACCTCGACGACACCACCCGGACCATCGAGCGGGTCGCCCACGACCTGTACGCCGACCCCCAGTGGGCCCCGAGGATCCTCGAGCCCCCCGAGGTCTGGGGTGTCGAGGAGCTCGGCCCCGACGGCATCCGGGTCCGCCTGGTCGCCAAGACCCGCCCCCTCGAGCAGTGGAAGGTCGCCCGCGAGCTCCGCGCCCGCCTCAAGGTCGCCTTCGACCGGGCCGGCATCGAGGTCTCCGCCCAGAAGGCCACCACCAGCACCGCCACCGACGACGACCAGGACCAGCCGGCCGCCTGACCCGGGCCCGGATCGGCGGGCTCCTCGGCAGGGGCGGCTGTCCTCTATAGTCGGGAGCGGGTCAGTGTCCGGCTTGTGGGTGCGACGGAAGCAGGTGGAACCATGGCCAACCCGGATGTGTTCGCGATGGTGCTGGCCGGTGGTGAGGGCAAGCGGCTGGCGCCGTTGACCGCGGACCGGGCGAAGCCGGCGGTGCCGTTCGGGGGCGACTACCGGCTGGTCGACTTTGTGTTGTCGAACCTGGTCAACGGCGGGTACGTGCGGATCGCGGTGCTGACCCAGTACAAGAGCCACAGCCTCGACCGGCACATCACCACCACCTGGCGGCTGTCGCCGCTGCTGGGGAACTACGTGACCCCGGTGCCGGCCCAGATGCGGCGGGGGCCGCGCTGGTTCGCCGGGTCGGCTGACGCGATCTTCCAGAGCCTCAACCTGGTGTACGACGAGCGGCCCGACTACGTGATCGTGTTCGGGGCCGACCACGTCTACCGGATGGACCCGCGGCAGATGGTGGCCCAGCACATCGACTCGGGGGCCGGGGTGACGGTGGCCGGGATCCGGGTGCCGATCGGGGACGCCGACCAGTTCGGGGTCATCGAGACGGCCGCCGACGGGCGCGCCATCAGCGCCTTCCGGGAGAAGCCGAGCGACCCGGTGGGGCTGCCGGACGCGCCCGACCAGGTGTTCGCGTCCATGGGCAACTACGTGTTCCGCACCGACACCCTGATCGAGGCGGTGTCGCTCGACGCCAAGGACGAGGAGTCCAAGCACGACCTCGGCGGCAACATCATCCCCATGATGGTGGAGCGGGGCGCGGCCGAGGTCTACGACTACGCCGCCAACGACGTGCCCGGCAGCACCGACCGGGACCGGGGCTACTGGCGCGACGTCGGCACCCTTGACGCCTACTACGACGCCCACATGGACCTGATCTCGGTCCACCCGGTGTTCAACCTCTACAACCGGCGCTGGCCGATCCTGACCTGGCACCAGCCCCTGCCCCCGGCCAAGTTCGTGTTCGAGGACGGCGAAGGCCGGACCGGGCACGCGCTCGACTCGATGGTCTCGGCCGGGGTGGTGGTGTCGGGCGGCACGGTGCGGCGCTCGATCCTGTCGCCGGGGGTCAAGGTCCACGCCGGCGCCAGTGTCGAGGGGTCGGTGCTGATGCACGACGCCGACATCGGCCGGGGCGCGGTGGTCCGCAACGCCATCCTCGACAAGAACGTCCAGGTCCCCGAGGGGGCCAGGATCGGCGTCGACCTCGACCGGGACCGGGAGCGGTTCGTGGTCTCCGAGGGCGGCGTGGTCATCATCGGGAAGGGCCAGAAGATCGACGCCTGACCTCGGCGTCGCTGTCGGCCGCGGGCTCGGCCGCCGGGGAGGCGACCCGGCGGGCCAGCTCGTCCCAGAGGCCGGGGGTGTCGCCCAGCTCCTGACGGGTCGTCTGGGTGAGGGCGGCCGGTCTGACGGCGGCAAGGGCGGCGGCCAGCTCCTCGCGGCCGAACGCCTCGACGGCGCCGGCCAGGGCCCGGTCCGGTCCGAAGGAGACGGCCAGGCTGACCAGCAGCTCGACAAGGTCGGTCTGGCGCGGGCGCTCGGGGGCGGCCGCCAGGGCGTGGTCGAAGTCGACCAGCCAGGGGCGGCCGTCGTCGTCCACGACCACGCTGTGGCGGCCGAGGTCGCCGTGGGCGATGCCGGCCCGGTGGAGGTTGGCCACCTCCTGCCAGGCGGCCCGCAGGGTGTCGTCGCCGACGTCGGCCGGGCCGGCGTCCTCCAGCGACCGCCCGGGGATCATCCGCTGGACCAGCAGCCCCGACCCGTTGCCGTAGGGCCCGGCCAGCACCACCCGCGGGGTCCGGACCCCGGCCGCGCCGGCCAGCAGGCCCA
>DATENJ010000750.1:0-8369 GCA_035275125.1 Actinomycetes bacterium
GCGGGCGGTGGCCGAGCTGGCCGCGGCCGGGGCGGCCGTGATCAAGGTCGCCCTCGACGACCGGGTCGGCCCGACCCTGCCCGCCGCCGTCCTGGCCGCCCTGGTCGCCGCGGCCGCCGAGCGTGGCCTTGGGGTGACGGCCCATGTCGGCACCGCCGCCGAGGCGGCCAAGGCCCTGGCCGCCGGCGTCGGCGAGCTGGCCCACTGGCCCTTCGACCCCCGGCCGCTGCCCGACCCTCTGGTCGACGCCCTCGCCGAGTCGGTGGTGGCCGTGCCCACCCTCCACATCGACCCCAGCCCGGCCCGGCTGGCCGGTGTCCGCCGGTTCGTGGCCCGGGGTGGGCGGGTCGTCTACGGGACCGACCTCGGCAACCAGGGACCGCCTCCCGGAGTCGACATCGAGGAGCTGGCGCTGCTAATCGAGGCCGGCCTTGATCCCGGGCGAGCCCTGGCCGCCGCCACCTCGCTGGCCGCGGCTCACCTGGGGCTGGCCGGCACCGGCCGGATCGTGCCCGGCGCGCGGGCCGATCTGCTGCTGGTCGAGGGCGACCCGCTGGACGACCTGGCCGCCCTTGAGCGCGTGCTGCTGGTGACCCGCGACGGCCTGGTGCACGGCTAATTCCCGACGCTAGAGCCGGGGGTACCGTGTCGCCTGCTTGGTGGCCATTTGCCTCGCGATCGTGGCATTCAAGCCTGACCCAGACACTGAGACAGAACCGCCACCGCCATTTCCAACGCTGTTTGGCCCATGATTTCGCAGCAAGTTGTTGCGAACGGCCGATCGGTATGGTTATCCTTCGGGAAATCAGCGCGGTGGGGGTACCTGATGTGCTGATAGGCAATGAAAGGAGCCTGCATGGGCACCAAGACGATCACCATGTACGTCTCGGACATCGACAGGTCCGAGATTGCCGAGGGCGAGGCCTACCAGCTGTCGATCCGTCACCCCGACGGCTCAACCCAGCAACTCGACATCTCGGCCAAGAACTACCGGGACCTCAAGCTCGAAGGCCTGGGCAAGACGCTCAAGAAGCGCGGCCGCAAGCCCGGTTCCACCTCGAGGGCGACGGTGGCCACCCGCCGCCGCGGCAACTCCCGCGCCAACAGCAAAGCCGAGTCGGCCTGACGCGCGCCTGACGCGGTCCAGCCGATGCCCGTGCCAATTGGCACGGGCATCGCTGTTTCAGCGGCCGGTCTGGCAGGCGGTGCACACCCCGAAAACATCCGCCTGATGGTCGGTGACGGTGAATCCGTAGCGGTGCGCCACCCGGGACGCCCACAGGTCCACCCCGCAGGCGTCGATCTCGATGACACGGCCACAGCGCTGGCAAACCAGATGGTGATGGTGCACGGGATTGCAGAGGCGGAACAACGCCTCCCCGGATTCGCGCCGGAACACGTCCACCCGGCCCGCATCCACTAGCCCCTGGAGCGCGCGGTAGACGGTGGCCAGCCCGACAGAACGGCCAAGGCCGGCGTGGAGGTCCTTGGCCGAAAGGGGCTCGGGGGCCTTGCGGAGCGCGTCCAGCACGGCCGTGCGCTGTCTGGTGATGCGCGCCGGCTCGGGAAATCGGCCGTCGGTCATGGCCCGCAAGTCTACCGTGCCTGTCATCTGCCAGAATCGCGCCGTGTCCCCTGTCGCTCCCGGCGCCTACCGGCGCTACGCCCTCGTCTACGACCTCGTCTGGCGGGCGGCCCCCTACGACCGGTTCGTGGACCTCTGCCTTGAGGCGGCCGCCGCTCAGGGGACCGGCGTCCGCCGGGTGCTGGTGGCCGCCTGCGGCACCGGCAGCGCCGCCGTCGAGCTGGCCGGGCGCGGCTACGAGGTCAGCGCCTTCGACCTGTCCCTGGAGATGCTGGCCATGGCCGCGGCCAAACGCTGGCCCCCCGGTGGATCCCCGCCCCGGCTGGTCGCCGGCGACCTCCGGGCCGTGCCCTTCGGCGACGGCTGGGCCGACCTGGTCCTGGTCCTCAACGCCAGCATCAACTACCTGCTCGAGCCGGCCGAGGTGGTGGCCGCCCTGGCCCACCTGGGCCGGACGGCCGCCCCCGGGGGCACGGTGGTGGTCGAGCCGCTGTCACCCCGGTTCGTGCACGAGGGCTGGGAGCCGGGCCGCCACGTCGAGCGCGAGGGCCTCCGCCTTGACGCCAGCTACGAGCTCGAGGGCGACCTGGTGGTCGAGCGGCTGCGCTGGTCGCTGGGAGGCGTCGAGGAGGCGGAGACCTACCGCCAGCGCCTGTACGCCGACGCCGAGCTCGCCGAGCTGCTGGCGGCGGCCGGGCTGGAGCTGGCCGAGCGGCGGCCCATGTGGCCGGCCATCCAGGCCGAGCCGGCCCGGGGCCGTACCCTGTGGGTGGCCAGGCCATCGGGCTGAGGCGCCTTGCGCGATACGCTGGGCCGGGGTTGGATTGAGCCGCAACCTTAGCGGTAGGAGAGCCCAGCGTATGACGTCCAGCGTGCACCTCGAGATCCCCGCGTCCGGCGCTTACCTGGCGGTGGCCCGAGCCGCCGCCACCGGCCTGGCGGCCCAGCTCCAGTTCACCTACGAGGAGATCGACGACCTCCGGATCGCGGTCGACGAGGCCTGCACCCAGCTGCTGGCCAGGCGGGGCAGCGCGACCACTCTGAATGTCGTCTACCACCTGGCCGACTCCGAGCTGCGGGTCGACGTCTCGATCGAGGCCGCCGACCGCGGCGACCCGCTGGAGCGGGACACCTTCGCCTGGCAGATTCTCTCGGCCATGACCGACGAGGTCCGCGAGCAGTCCGAGGACGGCCGGCTGTGGCTCAGCTTCCGCAAGGCGGGCGGCCGCGGGTGAGCGAGCTGCCCAACAGCAACGGCGCCGCCCCCCTCAACGGTCGCTCGGTCGACCGCGGCCATGCCAAGGACCTGTTCCGGCGCTTTGTCGAGACCCGCAGCCCAGCTCTCCGTGAGGAACTGGTCGGGCTGCACCTGCCCCTGGTCGAGTACCTGGCCCGGCGCTTTCGCAACCGCGGCGAGCCGCTGGAGGACCTGGTCCAGGTGGGCACTATCGGGCTGCTCAAGGCCATCGACCGCTTCGACCTGGGGCGGGAGGTGGAGTTCTCGACCTACGCCACCCCCACGATCGTCGGCGAGCTCAAGCGCCACTTCCGCGACAAGGGCTGGGCGGTCCGGGTCCCTCGGCGCCTCCAGGAGCTCAACCTGTCGCTCAACAAGGTGGTGGCCGAGCTGTCCCAGGAGATCGGGCGCTCCCCCACCATCGCCGAGATCGCCACCAAGGCCCGCCTGCCCGAGGAGGAGGTGCTGGAGGGCCTCGACACCTCCAACGCCTACGCGGTCGTGTCCCTCGACGCCCCCGCCGGCGGGGAGGACGCCCCGGCCGTCTCCGAGCACATCGGCGCCGAGGACGAGAGCCTGGAGGCGCTCGAGTACCGGGCCGCCCTCGGCCCCCTGATCGCCGGCCTGCCCGAGCGCGAGCGCCGCATCCTCTACCTCCGCTTCTTCGGCGGCATGACCCAGTCCCAGATCGCCGCCCGCCTCGGCATCTCCCAGATGCACGTCAGCCGACTGCTGAACCGCACCCTGGCCGTCCTCCGCGAGGGCTTGCTGGAAGACGAAGAGACCGGCTGAACCATGGCACAGGCGCTTCTGGGGGGCCGTGGGGGGAGCGGGCTCCCCCCACATGGATCAGGGACCGCATGTTGGTGGCATGTCGGCAACCGCCAACGTCCTAGCTGATGCACGTTGCAGTCATCGCCAACCCGCATGCCAGCCGGGTCAGCGGCCGCCAGCGCGACCGGGTGGTGGCGGCGCTGGCGGCCAGGCACAAGCTGGAGCTGCTCCAGACCGGGCATCCGGGGCACGCGACCGAGCTGGCCGCCCGGGCGGTGGGCGACGGGGCCGAGGTGGTGGCCGTGCTCGGCGGCGACGGCACCGTCAACGAGGTGGTCAACGGGCTCCGCGACACCGACGCGGCCCTGGCCCTGCTCGGCGGGGGCAGGGTCAACGTGCTCGCCCGCGGTCTGGGCCTGCCCGCCAGCCCCGACCGGGCCAGCGCCCGCCTGCTCGAGCTGCTGGCCGCCGGGGCCCGGCGCCGCGTGAGCCTCGGGGTCGCCGGCGAGCGCTACTTCGCCCTCAACGCCGGCCTGGGCCTCGGTGGGGCGATCGTCCGCGAGGTCGAGCGCCGCCAGCGGGCCAAGCAGCTCTACGGCGACCGGGCGTACCTCGCCGCCGGCCTCAAGGCCCTGCTGGTCGACTACGACCGCGACCCGCACCTGACCGTCCACCTGCCCGACGGCCGGCCGCCCCTGCGGGGCTTCTTCACCCTGGTCGGCAACGGCGACCCGTTCACCTACCTCGGCCGGCGGCCGTTCCGCCCGACGCCCGGGGCCACCTGGGAGGGCGGGCTCGACCTGCTGGTCGGGCAGACGATGGCCGCCAGGTCGCTGGCCCGGGCCGTGACCGGGATGCTGTCGCCCAGCCCGCGGACCGGCTACCCCGGCCTGCCGGTGCTGCACGACGTCGACGGCTTCTCCCTGTCGGCCGACATTCCCCTGCCATTCCAGCTCGACGGCGAATATGTCGGCGACCGGACCAGCGTGACATTCGGATGCTTTCGATCCGCCCTCGCCGTGGTCGCGCCGCCGGCGCGTGCGTAATTCTCCCGAGAGATATCGGCCATTCTCATTACAGCATTGGCACCAGATGCGCGGTGACCATAGCTTCAGGGTGTTTCAGGGTGCTGAGGACGGGTACGGAAGCGATGCAACCAACCTTGGGCGTGTGCGGCAAATGATGGAGTTTCAACCGCTCGAGCGAGAATTTGGTCCTTCCCAAGGCCGGATTACTGTCCTAGACTCACGCCGCTCTTGCCCTTCCCCCAGGGCTTGCACCGGAAAGTGAGGATGTCAATGGATTGGCGCCATCGTGCCCGCTGCCGCGATGTCGACCCCGAGCTGTTCTTCCCGGTCGGCACCACCGGTCCGGCCGAGGCCCAAGTGCAGTCGGCCAAGGCTATCTGTGCGCTCTGCCCCGTCCGTGAGGAGTGCCTCCAGTGGGCGCTGGACACGGCCCAGGATGCGGGCGTCTGGGGTGGTCTGTCCGAGGAGGAGCGGCGCGCGCTGCGCCGCGGACAGCGCCGCAGAGTGCGTATCGCCTAGCGCGCCGGTCCCGAGCCGCCTGCG
Organism: Actinomycetes bacterium; assembly: GCA_035275125.1. Classification (GTDB taxonomy): domain Bacteria; phylum Actinomycetota; class CALGFH01; order CALGFH01; family CALGFH01; genus CALGFH01. The sequence continues at coordinate 5,168 of DATENJ010000750.1, forward strand.
CTCCGCGCGACATGGACACGGTCCTGTCCAGATCGACGGGTTCATTCATCTCGCCTGAACCGGTACGATCGAGGTGAACAGATCGTCCGGCGAAGGGGGCGGGATGGGCGAAGTCGTTCGCATCCTCGTAGCTGATGACCATCCGCTGACGCGAGACGGCATCAAGGCCGCGCTGGCTCTGGACGCCGAGTTCGAGGTGGTGGCCGAGGCCAGGGACGGCCAGGAGGCGGTGAGCCTGGCCGAGGAGGTCAAGCCGGACGTCGTCCTCATGGACGTGCGCATGCCCGTCCTCGGGGGTATCCGGGCCACCCAGGCGATCTCCCGGACCGTGCCCACCGCGCGGGTGGTCATGCTGACGGTCGAGGAGACTCAGGCCAGGGTGGGCGAGGCCATCCAGGCCGGCGCCGCCGGTTACCTGCTCAAGGACATCGACGCCCACGAGCTGGCGAGGGCCGTGCACCTGGCCGCCGAGGGGTCGGCGGTCATCCACCCCAACCTGACCCGCCAGTTCATCGAGGAGATCCGCCAGCTGACCAGGGGCGAGCAGAGCGTCTCGACCCTCTCGGCCCGTGAGGTCGAGGTGCTGCAGATGATCGCCTACGGCTCCACCAACCGTGAGGTCGCCGAGGCCCTCCACATCTCCCCGCAGACGGTGAAGACCTATCTGGAGCGGATCTTCACCAAGCTCGGCGTCTCGGACCGCACCCGGGCCGTCGCCGTGGCCCTCAAGCACGGCATCGTGGAGTAGGCTCCCGCCATGGGCGAGCCGCTGCTGTTCCTGCTGGTGGCCGCCGCGGCGGTGGCCGTCGGCCTTGCTCGGGGCGGGACGCCGGGGCGGCTACGTGACCACGGGGTCAAGGCGGTCTGGCTGGCCGTTGGCTGCCTGGCCGTCCAGGCGACGGTGGTGGTGCTGCCGATGCCCGGCATCGGCGGGGTCGTGCTGCTGGTGGCCGCCCTGGCCACGCTGCTCGGCATCGCCAGGAGCAACGCCCGCCTGGCCGGGGTGCCACTGCTCGCCCTCGGCCTGATCCTCAACCTGATCGTGGTGCTGGCCAACGTCGGCATGCCGGTCCGGGCCGAGACCCTCGAGCGGGCCGGGATCGGGGTCGAGCAGCCGGTCCCCTACCGTCCCGACGCCAAGCACGTGCTGGACCGCGGCGGCACCCGCCTCGGGCTGCTCGGCGACCGGCTGGCCGTCCGGCCGCTGCGCACCGTCACCAGCTATGGGACCGTGATCGAGCTGGCCGGCCTGTTCCTGCTGCTCCAGTACCTCGTCCGCGGCCCTGGCCCGTTCCGGCGCGATGACGAGGGTGTGACCGCCCACGGCGCCCACGAGGCCAGAACGGTCCCGTGGACGACGTGGGCGGAGTGACCCCCCCGGGGTCGGTTCCCTAGCCGGTCGGCTCCTCCCGCAGGTCGTTGGCGAGCTCGCGGATCTTGGTCTCGGGGTAGCGACGGTGCCCGCCGAGGGTCTTCAGGAAGGGCAGCTTGCCCTCCTTTGCCCAGCGGGAGACCGTCTTGGGCGAGACATGGAGGATGTCGGCCACCTCGGCGGTGCGGAGGTAGCTCGGCGCCTCGATCCTGCTGCTGGTCTTGCGTTGTGCCACCGGTTCGTCCCTTTCTCGAGTCCGAACCCCGACAGGCGAGCCGACCAGAAGGACGTGCGGCGGAGAACGGGTCTGTCGGTCACCCTGCTGGGAGCAGTGCGAACAGGCCCGATTATTAGGACTGGCCCGAGCGCCCACCATAGCCCGGTTGGGCGGTTTCAGCTCGAAACTTCCACCTACGTGTCGATCACTAGGGAAGGTCGAGTCAACGCCCTATGTGGCGATGATGACCGGGGAGCCGGGCCTTGAGCCAGTCGACGGTCAGCCCGAGCCCCTCCTCCAGTCGGGTCCAGGGTTGCCAGTTCAGCGCCTTGCCGGCGGCGGCCGGGTCGAGGGCCGAGCGCCGCGGGTCGCCGGGCCGGGCCGGGGCCCACTGGGGCTCTCCGGTCCAGCCGATCCGGGCCGCCAGCTGCTCGACCACCTCGAGGACGCCGGTGGAGGTGCCCGTGCCGACCAGCACCCGGCCGGGGGCCGGGCTGGTGTGGACGGCCCGGGCGACGGCGTCGACGGCGTCGTCCACGAACAGGAAGTCGCGCTCCTGGCGGCCGTCGCCGTCCACCCGGGGCGGCTGGTTCTGGAGCATCGTCCAGGCGGCCCTGGCCACCAGGCCGGGGCCGAGCGGGTCCTGCCGCGGCCCGTAGACCGTGCCGAGGACGAGCGTGGCCACCTCGAGGCCACGGGCACCGAACGCGCCGGCGTAGGCGTCCATGGCCATGCGGGCCGCGCCAAGTGGGTGTACCGGCCGGGGCACGTCGCCGGCCCTGGTGGCCCCGGTGAGCTGGGCCGGGTAGAGGTAGGCGCCGGAGGAGGCGAGCACCGCCCTGGCCCCGGTGGCCGAGGCCGCCCGCAGGACCTCGATCGCCCCCGGGATCACGGCCCTGGCCTCCCCCGTCGGGTCCTCCCAGGCCCGGACCGGGTCGATCGCGGTGGCCAGGTGGACCCAGGCGTCGGCCCGGACCCGGTCGGCCAGGGTAGCCAGGCCCCCCTGGGCGACGTCCATGCGGTGGAAGCGGACCCCGCCCCGGCGCCTGGCCTCGGCCAGGTTGGCCAGGTGCCCGTGGGAGAGGTCGTCGACCACCACCACGTCGTCACCCTCGGCCTGGAGGCGGTCGACCAGGCTCGCCCCAAGGAACCCGGCCCCGCCGGCCACCACGACGAGCATCTTTCCTCCCGAATCGTGCCCCTCGGCGCAGTCTAACCCCGACGGCGCAGGCGCCGGGGAGGCCAGTAGGCGAAGCGGACCAGGCCGAGGAGGGCGTCGGCGCCGACGGGGCCGAAATCGCGGCCGTCGGTGCTGGCCGCCCGGTGGTCGCCGAGCACCAGGTACTGGGCCGGGCCGAGCTCCAGCTCGAGCTCCCCCGCCACCGGGCCGCCGTGCAGGTAGGGCTCGGGGACCGGCGCCCCGTCGACCTCCAGCCGGCCGGCGGCCAGGCGCACCCGCTCCCCCGGCAGCCCGACCACCCGCTTGACCACCTCCAGGTCCTTAGACCCGGAGGGGTCCGGGGAACCCCGAGGGGGTGCCCCGGTGGATCGGGAGGGGTCCGGGGAACCCCGAGGGGGTGCCCCGGTGGATCCGGGGCGGGCGACCACGACCA
>DATENJ010000751.1:0-4492 GCA_035275125.1 Actinomycetes bacterium
CTCATCGAGCAGCTCGAGGCCATCCCCGAGGCCGGCCCGGCCGCCACCACCCTGACCCGGGCCCGGGCCGAGCTGGCCGCTGTCGACGCCGGCGGTCTTGGCGCCGACCCGGCCAGGTTCCGCGCCGTGGCCGAGCTCGTCGCCGGCCTCCTGCCCGGCCAGGACCCGCTGATCCGGGTCGACATGGTCAGGCCGGCCCCGGCCGCCTCACTCGGCTCCGTCGTCGTCGAGGAGCTGCTGCGCGGCGCCCAGCTCCTCCGGCGCCTGACCCGAGCGCCCCGGAACGGCCCGATCCAGCAGTTCGCGAGGGAGTTCGTCGAGCGCTACGGCAAGCGCGAGGTCCCCCTGATCGAGGCCGTTGAGGGGGAGGCCGGGGTCGGGCTGGCCCCGCGCAAGGAACCGGGCGGGGAGGCCGCCCCCCTCCTGCGCGGCCTCGACTTCCCGTCCCGGCCCGACGAGCTGGTGGCGTGGGGGGCGCCGGAGCGGCTGCTGCTCGACCGGATGCTGGACGCGGCCGGCCAGGACAGGCAGGAGGTCACCCTGACATCGGCCGAGATCGGGCAGCTAGGCGACGGCGAGCTGCCCGAGCTGCCCGACGCCTTCGCGATCCTGGCCACCATCGTCGCCTCCTCGGCCGAGGCCGTGGACCGGGGCCGGTTCCTGGTCGCGATCGACCGGGTCAGCGGGCCGTCAGGGGCGCGGGCCCTGGCCCGCTTCTGCCACGTCGACCCCGCCCTGCGCCGGCACGTCGAGGCCCACCACCGGGCCGAGGAGGCGCTTGACCCGGACGCGGTGGTGGCTGAGGTCGTCCACGTCCCCGAGAGCCACCTCGGCAACCTGGTCACCCGGCCCGTCCTTCGCGAGGTCGAGATCGCCTATCTGGCCCGGTCCGGGGCGCCGGCGGCCAGGCAGCTGCCCGTGTCCGACCTGCTGGTGTCGGTGCGCCAGGGCCGGGTCGAGCTCCGCTCGAGGCGGCTCGGCCGCCGGGTCGTCCCGCGCGTGACGACCGCCCACAACGACGAGCGCGGGGCCAACCTCTACCGGTTCCTGGCCGAGCTCCAGGGGGACGGGCAGGCCAGGCGCCTGGCCTTGGACGGAGGGCCGCTGGCCGACGCGCCCTTCGTGCCCCGGCTGCGAGTGGGCCGGGTGGTGCTGTGGCCGGCCCGATGGCGCCTGACCGGCGACGAGCTGCGCGCCCTGTCCGGCCTGGGCGACGCCGAGTTGTTCGAGGCGGTGGCGTCGCTGCGCGAGCGGCGGCGCCTGCCCCGCTTCGTGACCCTCGAGGACGACCAGGGCCGGCTCGTGGCCGACCTGGACAACCTGCTCAGCGTGGTGTCACTGGCCCAGGCCCTTTCGGGCCGGGACCAGGCCGTCCTGAGCGAGGTGGTCGCGGTCCCGGACGGGCTGTGCGTCGATGGCCCGGACGGCCGCTTCACCCACGAGGTCATCGTGCCGTTCGTCCGAGCCGCCCCGCTGGCTGCCCGCAGGGCCAGGCCGCTCCTGGCCGCACCACCGTTCTCACAGACCTACCCGCCCGGGTCGGAGTGGCTGTACGCCAAGCTGTACTCGGGCCCGGCCGCCGCCGACCGCGTCCTGCTCGAGGCGGTCGCCCCGGTGGCCGCCGAGGCGGTCGCCTCCGGGGCCGCCGACCGCTGGTCGTTCCTGCGCTTCGCCGACCCCGAATGGCACCTGCGGGTCCGCTTCCACGGCGACCCCGACGCGCTCTGGGACGGCGTGCTGCCCGCGCTACGGCGGGCCGTCGTCCCCATGCTGGGCGAGGACGGGCTCGTCTGGCGGCTGCAGCTGGACACCCACGAGCGCACCGTGGACTGGAGCAGCGGGGTCGAAGGCGTCGAGCTGGCCGAGCGCATCTACCAGGCCGACAGCGAGGCCGTGGTCGCCATCCTCGCGCTGCTGGAGCCGGGTGACCGGGGCGAGGACGAACGCTGGCGTCTGGCCCTGGCGGGCGTGGCCCGGCTCCTTGACGACCTCGACCTGACCCGACCAGAGAAGCAGGCGGTGGCCGACGACCTGCGGGCCTACTTCGCCGAGGAGTTCCGGGCCGACGGCCGGCTCCGCGGGCAGATTGGGGAACGGTTCCGGGCCCAGCGAGCCGGTCTTCAGGCGCTCGTCGACCGGTCGTGGGACCGGAACCACCCGCTCGCCCCTGGGTTCGAGGTCCTGGACAGGCGCTCCGAGGTGATCGCCCGGCTCGTGCCCGAGTTGGCCGGCCTGCAGGCCGACGGCACCGTGCCGCGCAGCCTGCACACCGTGGCCACCAGCGTTGCCCACCTCCACGTCGACCGCCTGTTGCGCTCGGCCCAGCGGGCTCACGAGCTGGTCCTGTACGACTTCCTGGCCCGCCTGTACCGGGGGCCGTACCGCGGCTCGTAACGATGGCTGGACGGTCGCGATGGAGGCTGATCCCGGCCGAGCGCCGAGGACAAGGAGGAGCGGCGATGACCGCAGCCGAGCGAGACCCGGACCACCAGGGCGACGAGGATGAGGCCCCGACGCTGGACAAGGACACGGTGAAGGACCTGGACGCCCGGGAGGAGACCGCCGACAAGGTCAAGGGCGGCCCGATGGCCTGCCGTAACCGCACCAACGTCTGACCGTCGTTGACCGCCAGGCCCGGCCCTGACCTGGCCGCCAGGGACGCGTTCACGGCCGGGGCCACGACCTACCGGTGGGCCGACGTGCTCATCTCCGCCCACCTGCTCGGCGACTGGCCCGTCCTGGAGGCACGGGCCAGGGCCGGGCTGATCGTCGAGGCCGGAGGCGGCCGGGCCGCCCCCGAGACCGAGTCGCTGGCCAACGCCTGGCGCTACGAGCGTGACCTGCTCACGGCCGACGACCTCGAGGCCTGGCTCCGGGCCCGTGGCCTCGGGTTGGGCGACTGGGCGGTCTACCTGCGACGCACGGCCCTGCGCGTCGGCGCATCGGGGTCGGGCTCGGTCGACGCCGGCAGGCTGGCCGACGTCGGCGCGTCGGGCTCGGGCTCGGTCGACGCCGGCAGGCTGGCCGACGCCGTCGTGCTTGAGGGGATCTGCTCGGGGACGTTCACGACCTGGGCCGACCGGCTGGCCGGCCAGGCCGCCCTGCACGAGCGGGTCCGGGAGGAGCTTGGCACCAGCCCACCCTGGTGTACCGACCCGGCCCCCGCCGGCATCGACGAGGCGGCCCCCGGCCTTGGCCCGGGCGGGCTGGTCGGGGTGCCGGCCGACGTCTACCGGGAGCGGGCCGAGCTGGTCGCCTGCGTGCGCGCCTCTGCCCACCGCTGCATCGACGAGCTGACCGGGCCGGCCGAGCTGGAGCGGGTCGTGCGGTCGCGCCGTCTCGAGTGGACCCGAGTCGACCTCCTGGTCGCCGTTGTCGACGACCTGGAGGCGGCCAGGGAGCTGCTGCTGCTGGTCCGGGTGGACGGCGTGGCTGTCGAGGAGGCGGCCAGGCTGGCCGGGGCCAGCGTCGAGGCCCGTTCGAGCTACCTGGACGAGGCCGGCGACGGGCTCGTCCACCTGCTCACCGGGGCCGGCCCAGGCGACCTGCTCGGGCCGGTGGCCCAGGACGGCGGCCACCTCGTCGTCCAGGTCACCGCCCGGGTCGAGCCGTCCATCGACCAGCCGGCGGTGGCCGACCGGGCCAGCGGGCTGATCGTCCAGCGGGCCCTGGCCCGCGAGGTGCGGGACCGGGTGCGGTGGCATGAGCGTATCTGAGGCCCACCCGGTCCTGGCCGACCTACCCCTGCTCGCCTTCCTGCCCGCGGCCCTGCGCGGCGTGGTCGCCGACAGCTTCGTGCCGGTGTCGTTCCCGTTCGGGACCGTCGTCGTGCGCGAGGGCGACGACGCCGAGGCCCTGTTCGTGGTCGCGTCGGGCCGGGCCCGGGTCCTGAAGCTGGGCGACGACGGCCAGGAGATCCCGCTCGGCGTGCTCGGGCCGGGCGACGCCTTCGGGGAGGCGGCCCTGCTCGAGCGGACCACGCGCACGGCCACCGTCCGGGCCTCGAGCCAGTTCGAGGCCTTCCGGCTCGACCGCTCCCTGGTCGACGCCCTCCTGGCCAGGTACCCGGAGCTGCGCCAGGCCCTGGCCCGCGAGGCCAGATGGCGCCAGATGGCCAACTTCTTCCGGGTCTCCTCGGCCTTCACCGACCTGCCCACGGCCGCGCTGGCCGTCATGCTCGACGACCTGGACCTGGTCGAGGTCGACGCGGGCGCGGTCGTGATCGAACAGGGCGATGCGGCCGGGCCCATGTACGTGGTCGAGGAGGGGCGGCTGCGGGCGACCAGGGAGGCCGGCGGCCGGCGCCAGGACGTGGCCTTCCTGCGCAGAGGCGACGTCTTCGGGGAGGCGTCCCTGCTACGGGGCAGCCGCCGGGAGGCGACCGTCGAGGCCCTCACCCCGGCCCGGTTGCTGCGCCTGCGCCAGGAGACCTTCGACCGGCTCCTCGGCGAGCACCCCGAGTTCCGGGCCAGGATCGAGCAGCAGGTCGCCG
>DATENJ010000752.1:0-6017 GCA_035275125.1 Actinomycetes bacterium
CTGTCGCTGTTCCTGGTCCTGCTGCTGGCCCTGCGCCACGTCGGGGTGTCGGAGGCGGAGGTCAGCTGGGTGGAGGCGCTGGCCGCGTTCGCGCTGGTCCGGCTGCTGTCGGCCTTCCCGGTGACCCCGGGCGGGCTGGGCGTGGTCGAGCTCGGCCTGGCCGCGGCCCTTGTCCTGGCCGGCGGCGAGGAGGCCCAGGTGGTCGCGGCGGTGCTGGTCTTCCGGGTGCTCACCTTCGTCCTGCCGATCCCGATCGGCGGCCTCACCTGGTGGCTGTGGCGCCGGAGCGCGTGGTATCCGTCTGAGCATTCGGTGATGACATGAGAGGAGCACAGGTGAGCAACGTGGCGATGGTGCTGCTGTCGCACCGGGGGCCGGTGTCGTTCGAGCGGAGCGAGACCGGCCGCACGGCCAGTCGCGGTGCCGGCGGGCTGGTCACGGCGCTCACCGGGCTGGTGTCGGACCTGCCCGACGCCGTCTGGGTGTGCGCCGCCGACTCCGAGGAGGATGTCGCCGTGGCCGCCGAGCACGACGGCCAGGCGGTCGCGGTCGCCCTCGAGCCCGAGCCCCGGGTGCTCGACCCGGACGGGGACGACGCCACCGACGGGACACCGTCGGTGCGCCTGCGCCTGGTCGAGGTCGAGCCGCAGGCCCACGACGACTTCTACACGGTGATCGCCAACCCGCTGCTCTGGTTCCTCCAGCACGGCATGTACGGCCTGGCCCTTGCCCCCGTCCTCACCAAGCGCGAGCACGCCGCCTACGAGGACGGCTACGTGGCCGTCAACCGTCTGTTCGCCGACGCGGTCGTCGAGGAGGTCAAGGCCCGCGGCGGCCGTGCCCTGGTGATGGTCCACGACTACCACTTCTACCTCGTCGGCCAGTCGGTCCGGGAACGCTGCCCCGAGGCGCTGCTCTCGTTCTTCCTGCATATCCCCTGGCCGGGCCCGGACGCCTGGCGGGTGCTGCCCCCTGCCTGGCGCGAGCAGATCCTCAACGGCCTGCTCGGCAACGACGTGGTCGCCTTCCACACCGAGGGGTTCGCCAGGAACTTCGTCCTCTCCGCCCAGGAGCTGCTCGGCCTGCCGGTCGACCTGGAGGCGATGACGGTCCAGGTGGGCGACCGGGTGGTGGCCGCCCGCCACTACCCGATCTCGATCGACGTCGCCTCGATGCGCGAGCTGGCCGCCACCGACGAGGTGGTCGAGCACGCCGACGCCCTCCGTGAGGCCTTCTGCGGTCAGGGCCGCCAGCTGATCCTGCGGGTCGACCGTACCGACCCGTCCAAGAACATCGTCCGCGGGTTCCAGGCGTTCGGGACCCTCCTCGAGGACCACCCCGAGCTGGCCGGCACGGTGAGCTTCCTGGCCCTGCTCCAACCGAGCCGCCAGGACGTGCCCGAGTACGCCGACTACCTGGCCGAGATCGGCGCCGCCGTGGCCAGGGTCAACGCCGCCCACGGCCAGGAGGGCTACCAGCCGGTCGACCTCCGCCTGGCCGCCGACCTCGCCCTGGCCGTAGCCGCCTACAGCGTCTGCGACGTGCTCATGGTCAACGCCCTGGCCGACGGCATGAACCTGGTCGCCAAGGAGGCGGTGGTGGTGAACACCCGCGACAGCGTCCTCGCCCTGTCCGAGAACACCGGCGCCCACCAGGAGCTGGGCGCGTTCGCGGTCACCCTGCACCCGTTCGACATCCAGCAGCAGGCCGACGCCCTCTACGAGGCCCTGACCATGGACCCCGCGCTCCGCCGGGCCCGCCGCCAGGCCGCCGCGGCCGTGGTCGAGGAGAACGACATCGCCAAGTGGCTCACCAGCCAGCTCACCGACCTCGGGGTCAACCCGGCCCCGGCGACGTGACCGCCGCCAGCACCGCCACCGAGGCCGGCTCGCGCGGGCGGGTCCTGCCCGACCCGCGGCTGGTGGAGTTTCTGGTGTGCACGACCGCGCTCGTCGGAGGACGGCTGAACGGCCGGCTTCCCCTGCCGGTGGCGCTGCTGGCCGGGGTGGTCGCGGCCCACGGGCTGGTGCTGGCCCGCTGGCCGGCCAGGAGGGGCCTGCGACTGGCCTGCTTCGCGCTGATGCTGGCGCTGCTCGGAGTGGTCCCGGCGACCAGGTACATGCAGGCCACCGCGCGCGGCGACGTGCGCCAGGCCATCGACGGCGGCGTGCTGGTCAGCGACGAGGCGGTCCGGGTCCTGCTGGACGGCCGCGACCCCTACCAGGCGTCCTACGCCGGGACGCTGGCCAACTGGCGCATCGACGTGGAGGGGCAGCCGGCGGACAACCCGCTGATCCACCACTATCCGTACTGGCCGGGGTCGCTGGCCCTGCTGGCCGCCGTGGAGGCCCCGCTGCGGGCGCTCGGCCGCCACGCCGACCCGCGCGTGCTCTACCTGCTGGTCTACTGCGCGCTGGGGCTGTGGCTGGGACGCTGGAGCCTGCGCGAGCGCGGGCACCTGGGCGTCGCCCTCGCCGTCTGCCTCAACCCGCTGCTCCTTCCGTACCTGTGGCAGGGCGCCAACGACATCCTGCTGGTGGCCGGGATGGCCGTGGCCGCGGTCGCCCTGACCAGCCGCCGCGTCGTCCTCGCCGGGCTCGCCCTCGGGTCAGCCCTCTCGGTCAAGCTGCTGATCGCGCCGATGGTCGTGCTGTTCTGGGTCTGGCTGGCCGCCGAGGCCAGGCGCGGCCGTCTTGACCGCGGTCGCGCCTGGCGGGCGGCCGCCGCCACCATGGCGCCGGCGGTCGTGACGGCGGTCCCGTTCCTGCTCTGGCACCCCGTCGACTTCCTCACCGACGCCGTCGCCTACCACCTCGCCCTGGTCCACGACGCCTACCCGATCGCCGGCCACGGCCTGCCGGCCCAGCTGCTGCGGGCCGGGGTCCTGACCGACCCGTTCGGCCCGTCACCGCTGTGGGCGACCACCGTGCCGGCGGCCGTGGTGCTGGCCGCCGGCGCCTGGTGGGTGTGGTCCCGGCCGGGCCTGCGGACGCTGCTCGGCGTGTCCGGCCTCGTGCTGCTGGGTGTGCTCTTCTTCCACCGCAGCTTCATGTTCTATTACGTCGACATCCCGGCCACCGCTCTGGCCCTGGCTGCGCTGGTGCCGGTCAGGTCTCCAGGAGCCGCTTGAGGGCGGCGACCCGGTCGCGCCACCAGGGCTTGAGCTCGGCGGCGGTCTCGGCGTCGGGGATGCGCTCGTGGACGAGGGCGACCTGGCCCTTGTTGTCGCCGCGGGCGGTGAAGCTGACCACCAGGCGGGTCGAGCCGTCGTCCCAGTTGGCCCGGATCGACTTGCCGGGGCGGGCGGTGCGCACCTCGAAGGTGGCGCCCGGGAGCCAGCGCTCGCGCAGGGCCGGGTCGGCGAACGCCTCGTACAGGCGGTCGACCGGCACGGCCACCGTCTTGGAGACGTTCACCTCGAACTGCCCGCCGCGCCGCTGGCCCGGGGCTCGCAGCCCCCGCGCCTGCTCGTAGGCGACCGTGACCCCCTGGGCCCACCAGCCGTCCACGCCGTGCTCCTGGTTGACCCACCGCGCGATCTCGGTGTGCGGCCGCTCCACGGCCCCCCACCGGTCCAGCACCGCGAACCACTCGTCCCAGGTCTTCCCGGTGTTCGCCAGGACCACCGCATCCGAGTACGGCCGCTTCGCCCCAGGCATGTCCACCACCGGGGTCACGGCGGTCTCGGCGACCTCGGCCTGGGCCTCGGCGACCTCGGCCTGCGTCCCGGCGACCTCGGCCTGCGTCCCGGTGGCGGTCTTGGCCAGGAGCTGGCGGCGGGCGGTGGTGTAGCTCTCGGACGTCTTGTCCATGCGCGCGCGGACGCGGTCCTTGAAGGACTTCTGCTTGGTCATCTGGTGCTCCTCCGCATGCGGCGACTCCGGGACCCACGCTCCCGTCGCCCCCGCGAGAGGGCACTCGACCAGCATCCCGAGAACACAAGGTCCCCTTTACCTCCGCGGGCCGGTGGCGTGAGCACCGGAAAGAAGGTCGGGCGCGGGACGGCGCCGGACCCGAGCATAGCCGATGGCCCCGACGACCGGAACCCTCGGTCCACAGACAGCTAGGGCGCGTGCCGGAGCCAGAGCGAGGCCCGGGTTGGCTGCATGGTCTGGTCGACCACGGCCAGCAGCTCCCCATGCAGGGCGTCCAGGTCGACCTGGTCGCGCAGCCTGGTCGCGAACCCCTCGACGGTGCGGGCGGCGTTATAGCGGCGGCGGTTGAAGCGGCGGTCGACCAGCTGCTGGACCCGGCGGCGCAACGGCTGGAACAGGGCCGCCGCGGCGAGCGTTGCGGCGGCCACGACCAGGCTGGAGCCCTCGGGCAGCAATCGCCCCAGTCCGAGCACCAGCGCCGCGTAGCCGAGGCCGAGCAGGACCGTCAGCAACCCGTAGGTGAGGGTCCGGCTGATGACCCGGTCCAGGTCGTACAGCCGGTAGCGGAGCACCGCGACCCCGATCGCCACCGGTGGGCAGAGCAGGGCCGGGAAGACGATGTACGAGATGGCGTTGGGCGCAAGCCCGAGCCCGCCGGGGAGGGCCACCAGCAGCCCGGCCACCGCGCCGGCCACCCCGGCCGCGACCCAGCGCATCTGCTGGCGCTCGACCCCGCGCGAGGACCGGAACCGCAGGACCACACAGACCGCCGCCGGGGGCAGGCTCAACCAGTGCAGCAGCACGCCGGCGATGGTGAGCATCGCGGCGGTCTTGCCGGCCGGCCCGCCCAGCCCGATCGGGTTGTCGATCCCGGCTTCTTCCAGCGGTCCGGGAGACAGAGGGCCGGCCAGCATGACCAGGACGGCCCCGGTCACGCATGTGGCCACGACCAGCCGCCACCGGCGTGAGCGCAGCCGTCCGTTGGGCAGGAGCAGGGCCGGCAGTGTGATCCCGAGAGTGATCGCGGGCGCCCAGCTGAGGTCCCCCGACGCCACCACGACTTGGGCGACCAAGGGCAAGGGCCGATGCTCGCGGAGCAGCTGGTCGACCCACGGCTCGAAGGGGATGGTGTACGCCCAGGCCAGACCGGCGGCCCCGAACAGCCAGCCGATCGGGTTGCCCGGCCGCCGCAGCGACAGCACCAGCCCGACGGTCGCGAACCCGAGCACGAAGAAGAACGCATACACCGCCCCCTCGGCCAGCCTGACCAGGGTGAGGGGGCGGGAGATGGCCAGGGTGACGAGCAGCCCGACGGCGGCGCAGCCGAAGGTGACCAGCCAGAGCGCCCAGGCGAGCACCAGCCTGGTTCGGGGCCTCAACGCCACCTTGCCCTCCTCCACCGCCTGGCACCCTCCGGCGCAGCATCCGCCGCCCCCGCTACGGGTCCGTTACGGAGGCCCCGGCGGGTGCCTCGGATTGTCACAGGTACCGGTTACGCTGGGACAACGCCGCAACCGCTTCCCTGAGGATGATGCTTGTGACCACCGTCATCGACGCCGATCTGGCCGAGCTGGCCCGGCCCTTCCCCACCGATTTCGTCGAGCGCAAGGACGGCAGCGACTACGTCGCCCACCATGTCGTCAACCAGCGCCTGCTCAGCATCGTCGGACCCTTCGACTTCGAGCTGGTCCAGGTCATCCGCGGCGACGTCGCCGCCATGCCCCCCGACCCCAGCGCCCGCAGCCGGCGGGGCAAGGCCGGCACACCCGCCCTCACGAACATTGTGGTCGGCGGCATCTGGCGCCTCACCTGCGCGATCGACGGCCGCCAGGTCCGGGTCGAGGAGGTCGGCGACGTCGGCGACGTCCACAACTGGCCCCACGACGGCGCCCGCCTCAAGGACGCCGCCTCCGACGCCCTCAAGCGGTGCTCCATGCGCCTCGGGCTCGGCCTCCACCTCTGGGCCCAGGAGCACTACTTCCTCGACCAGCAGCTCCGAGCCCAGCACCGCTCCGAGGAGCCGGCCACCGCCGACCCCGCCCGCCCACCCAAACCCGCCCGGGCAGCACGCTCAACCCCGGCCGCCAGCGAGTAGCCGCGGCGGCGGGCGGGGCGCTCAACGCCAGCCGCCGACGACTAGCC
>DATENJ010000753.1:0-4350 GCA_035275125.1 Actinomycetes bacterium
CGTGCCCATCCTCCGGGGCGTGGCCGAGCATCATGCCGCTTGCTTCCTGACTGACGAATCAGTTAAAAAGGAGAGTGGGTCTCGGGTCGGGAGGTAGGCATGGAGCGGTACGACGCGATCGTGGTCGGCGGCGGGCACAACGGGCTGGTCGCGGCCGCCTACCTGGCCAGGGCGGGGCAGCGGACGCTGGTCTGCGAGGCCCGGGAGGTGGTCGGGGGCGCGGCCGTCACCGAGCAGCCGTTCGGCCCCCTGTACAAGGTGACCTCGCTGTCGTATGTGGTCAGCCTGCTGCCGCCGTCGCTGGTGCGCGACCTTGACCTGCACCGCCACGGCTACAAGGTCTATCCCCAGGGCCCCTACTTCGCCCCCCACGCCCGCGGCACCTCCCTGCAGCTCTCCAACGACCCGGTGAAGCGGCGGGAGGAGATCGCCCGGTTCTCCCCCCACGACGCCGAGGCCGAGGAGCGCTGGGACGCCTGGATGGCCGGCCTGGCCGACGTGCTCGGGCCGCTGCTGTCGGCCGTCCCGCCCAAGGTCGGGTCCCGGCACCCGGTCGACCTGGCCGACCAGGCCCGCCTGGTCTGGCGGCTGCGCGGGCTCGACACCCGCAAGGCGGCCGACGTCACCCGGCTGTTCACCCTCAGCATCGCCGACCTGCTGGAGGAGTACTTCGAGTCGCCAGAGCTCCAGGCCGTGCACGCGGTCAGCGGGGTCATCGGCACCTGGGCCGGGCCGCGCGCCCCCGGCACCGCCTACGTCATGGCCCACCACCACATCGGCGACGTCGGCGACGGCAAGCTCGGCAGCTGGGGCTTTGCCGAGGGCGGCATGGGCGGGGTCAGCAACGCGATCGCCGCCGCCGCCCGCTCCTTCGGGGCCGAGATCCGCACCTCGGCCCCGGTCCGGCACATCACCACCAGGGACGGGCGCGTCACCGGGGTGGTCCTCGACGGCGGCCAGGAGCTGGCCACCGGCGTCGTGGTGGCCGCCACCCACCCCCGGATCACCTTCCTCGACCAGGTCGACCGGGCCGAGCTGCCGGACGACTTCGTCACCGACATCGAGCGCTGGAAGACCCGCAGCGGCACCGTGAAGGTGAACCTGGCGGTCGACCGGCTGCCGGAGTTCACCTGCCGGCCCTCCTTCGACCCCGAGATCCACGGCGGCACCATCGTGCTCGCCGAGTCGCTGGACGACATGGAGGGCGCCTTCCAGGACGCGGCCGCCGGTCGGCCCTCGGCGGTGCCGTTCGCCGATGTCTGCATCCCCTCGGTGTTCGACAAGACCCTCGCCCCCGAGGGCCACCACATCGTCTCGATGTTCACCCAGTGGGTGCCCCACACCTGGGCCGGCAAGCCGATGGACGAGGAGCTGGAGGCCCACGCCGACCGGGTGGTGGCCCGCATGGAGCGGGTCGCGCCCTCCTTCACCGACTCGATCCTGTTCCGCCAGGTGATCGGCCCCTACCAGATGGAGCACGAGTACGGGCTGGTCGGGGGCAACATCTTCCACGGCGAGCTGTCGGCCAGCCAGCTGTTCCACACCCGCCCGGCGGCCGGCTACGCCGACTACCGCAGCCCCGTCGCCGGCCTCTACCAGGCCGGGTCGGCCACCCACGGCGGCGGCGGGGTCACCGGCATCCCCGGACGCAACGTCGTCCGCCAGATCTCCAAGGACCTCCGCCGGACCGAGCGGCGCCAGAAGCTGCGCCAGCGGCTCCCGAACCGGAGGCCCAACTGAGGAGGTGAGGGCCATGGCTGGCCTCGAGCAGGCGCTGGCGGCGTCCTACTACCTCGACCAGGCGGCCTTCGACCGCGAGCGGGAGCGGCTGCTGTTCGGTGAGTGGTTCTGCGCCGGGCGGGCCGACCAGGTCGAGCGTCCGGGGTCGCTGGTGGTGGTGGACGTGGCCGGCGAGAGCGTGCTGCTGATCCGGACAAGGGCGGGGGAGCTGCGGGCCCACTACAACGTCTGCCGTCACCGCGGCTCCCAGCTGGTGCCGTGCCCGCCCGCCGACCCGGGCGGCCCCCAGGCCAGCCCGGCCCACAAGGCCGGGTCGCTGCGCTGCCCCTACCACTCCTGGACCTACCGGCTCGAGGGCGACCTGCTGCGGGCCCCCTGGAGTGAGGAGATCGACGGCTTCGACCAGGCGGCCTTCGGGCTCCACCCGGTCGGGGTGGCCACCTGGGGCGGGTTCGTGTTCCTCCACCTGACCCCGCAGGAGGCCGTGCCCCTGGCCGACCAGCTCGGCCCGGTGCCCGAGCGGCTGCGCCGCTACCCGCTGGCGGAGCTGTCGGTCGGGCGCCGCCTCGACTACCAGGTCAGGGCCAACTGGAAGCTGGTCGCCGAGAACTACAACGAGTGCTACCACTGCGCCGGCGTCCACCCGGAGCTGTGCCGGGTCGTGCCCGCGTTCAAGCGCGGCGGGGCCGGCCTTGACTGGGATCGGGGCATCCCCCACCGCGAGGGGGCCTGGACCTTCACGGCCAGCGGCCAGAGCGACCGGGCGCCGTTCCCCGGCCTCGACGACGACGAGCGCACCCGCCACAAGGGCGAGCTCGTGTACCCCAACCTGATGCTGAGCCTGTCCGCCGACCATGTCGCCGCCTTCACCCTGTGGCCGCACGGCCCGGCCGCGACCACGGTCGTGTGCGAGCTGCTGTTCCATCCTGAGGAGCGGGCCAGCCCCGGCTTCGACCCGTCGGACGCGGCCGACTTCTGGGACCTGGTCAACCGCCAGGACTGGGCCATGTGCGAGAGCGTCCAGCGGGGCATGTCGTCGCGCGCCTACACCGGCGGCTGGTTCGCCCCCATGGAGGAGCCCAGCCTCGACATCCGCCGCTACGTCCTGGACCGCCTCGGCGCGGCCGAGGACCCGGAGGCGAGGCCGTGACGGGCCCGCGGCGGGACTGGGACGTGGTGGTGGTCGGGCTGGGGGCGCTGGGCAGCGCGGCCGCCTGGGCCCTTGCTCGGGCCGGGGCGCGAGTGCTGGGGCTGGAGCAGTTCGAGCTCGGGCACCGCCGGGGGGCGTCGCACGACCACGCCCGGATCATCCGCCGCTCCTACCACACGCCCGGCTATGTGCGCCTTGCCGGACTGGCCTACGCCGCCTGGGCCGAGCTGGAATGGGAGGCCTCCGAGCGGCTACTGGTCACCACCGGCGGCCTCGACCTGTTCCCTGCCGGCTCGGCCATCCCGCCCGGCCCCTACCGGGCCAGCCTGGAGGCCTGCGGCGTCCCCTACCAGTGGCTGGACGCGGCCGAGGTGACGCGCCGCTGGCCGGCCTTCACGCTCGACGCCGACGTCCACGGCCTCTGGCAGGCCGACGGCGGCATCGTCCCGGCGGCCCGCGGCACCCAGCTGCTCCAGGGCCTGGCCACCGGCTACGGCGCCACCCTGGTCGACCGGACCCCGGTGACGGCCGTCCGCGAGCTTGGCGGGTCGGTCGAGGTGGCCACGGCCGACGCCAGCTTCCGGGCCGCCCGGCTGCTGCTCTGTGCCGACGCCTGGACCGGCGTCCTGCTCGGCCAGCTCGGCGCCGACCTCCCCCTGGTCGTCACCCAGGAGCAGTTCAGCTACTTCCGCCCGGCCGACCCCGGCGCCTTCGCCGTCGGCCGGTTCCCGGTCTGGATCTGGATGGACGACCCCAGCTTCTACGGCTTCCCGGTGTGGCCGGGCGCGGCCCTCAAGGCCGCCCAGGACGTCGGCGGCGCCGAGGTCACGGCCACCTCCCGGAGCTTCGACCCCGACCCGGGGGCCGCCGACCGCCTGGCCGGGTTCCTGCGTGCCCGGCTCCCCGCGGCCGCCGGCACCCACGACCACAGCGCGACCTGCCTGTACACCCTCACCCCGGACCGCGACTTCGTCCTCGGGCCCCTCCCCGGCCACGACCGCGTCCTTGTCGCCCTCGGCGCCGCCCACGGGTTCAAGTTCGCCCCCCTGCTCGGCCGGGTCCTGGCCGACCTGGCCCTGCACGACGGCACCGACGTGGACATCAGCCCGTTCGCCGTCGACCGCCCGGCCCTCACCACTCCCGACCCGCGAGCCAGCTACCTGGTCTGAGTGCGAGGATCGCCACCATGGTGAAGCCGCGCGGGACCTACACCTGGTGGCGGTGGCCGGCTGCGGCGGCGGGCGCCAGCAGCCTGGCCTGGGACCTGACCGTGCTGCGCGACCCCGGGCCCACCACGTACTTCTGGGCGCACTCGTGGTACTTCCAGGGTGGGGAGGTCGGCTACTTCGGCCTCCAGGCGCACGACCGCCGCAAGGACGGCAGCCAGGGCAGGCTGGCCGTCTTCTCGGTGTGGTCGGCGATCGGCTGCGGCGACAACCCCGACTGCCATCCTGGTGTGG
>DATENJ010000754.1:0-5322 GCA_035275125.1 Actinomycetes bacterium
TTCGGGGCTGCCCACGTCCCCGAGGCCCGCGACGGGCGGCAGGGGATAGGTGACCTTGTCGGGGGCGGACAGGACGGCGGCGGCCTCGGCGGCGTGGCGGTCCTGGTCGAAGGCCTGGACGGCTCGGAACCCGAGCCAGCCGAGGGCGAGGACCAGGAGGACGGCGACGACCGGGCGGGGCACGGCTAGGCGTCGGCGGTCGCCCAGGCGGGGAGGCGGCCGCGCTGCTTGCGGACGGCCGCCTTGTGCATCTCGCCGGCGTGGTAGCTGGAGCGGACAAGGGCGCCCGACTCGACGTGGGCGAACCCGAGGCCCTCGGCATGTGCCTTGAGCTCGGCGAACTCGGCCGGGGGGACGAACCGCTGCAGGTTCAGGTGGGCCTTGGTCGGCTGCAGGTACTGGGTGACGGTCAGCAGCTCGACCCCGACCGAGCGCAGGTCGGCCATGGTCTGGAGGACCTCGTCGCGCTCCTCGCCCATGCCGAGGATGAGGTTCGACTTGGTCGCGCAGCCCTCAGGCAGCCACTCCCTTGCGCGGGCCAGCAGCTCCAGCGACCCGGCATAGGTGAAGCCGGGCCGGATCCGCTTGTAGAGCCGGGGCACGGTCTCGACGTTGTGGCCCAGCACGTCCGGCTCGACCTCGGTGACCTGGCGCAGCGCCTCCGGCCGGCCGCGGAAGTCGGGGATCAGCACCTCGACGCCGCACGAGGGCAGCAGGGCCCGCACCTGGCGGACCGACTCGGCGAACAGCCAGGCCCCGCCGTCCTCCAGGTCGTCGCGGGCCACCCCGGTGATGACCGCGAACCGCAGGCCCATGCGGCCGATGGCGTGGGCCACCCGGCGGGGCTCGTCGGTGTCGTAGCCCTCCGGCCTGCCCGAGTGGATCTGGCAGAACGGGCAGGCCCGGGTGCAGAGGTCCCCGCCGATCAGGAAGGTGGCCTCCCTGGCCTCCCAGCACTCGTAGATGTTGGGGCAGCCGGCCTGCTCGCACACCGTGTTGAGCTGCTCGTCGCGGACCAGGCCCTTGAGCTCGCGGTAGTTCGGGCCCTGGGACGCCTTCACCTTCAGCCAGGCCGGCTTGCGGGCGAAGGTGTCGTCGGTCGGCGGCGGGGCCGGGGTGCGGGGCAGCACCCCAAGGGTGCGGACCCCTGGTGGGATCACGGGCTCAGGCATGGACGGTCTCCGGGTCGTAGTCCTGCGCCGGCAGGTCCAGGGTAGCGGGGTCGACCAGGATCGGGGTGCGGTCGAGGCGCTCGGCCAGCTGGCGTTCGACCACCGGCAGGGCCTCGGCCACCGGGACGTCTCTCCCGAGCAGGCTTGACAGCGAGCAGGCGGTCTTGTCGGGCATGCCGCAGGGCACGATGGCGTTGAAGTAGGCCAGGTCGGTGGCGCAGTTGAGGGCGAACCCGTGGCTGGTGACCCCGCGCGAGACCCGCATGCCGATGGCGCCCAGCTTGGCCTCGCTGACCCAGACTCCGGTCAGGTCGCCCCGCTCGCCCCGGGCCTCCAGCCCGAAGGCGGCGGCCACGTCGACAAGGGCCTGGGAGACCCGGCCGACGAACCGCCAGATGTCCGGGGTGGGGTCGAGCTGGGTGATGGGGTAGCCGACGAGCTGGCCCGGGCCGTGGTAGGTGACCTGGCCGCCGCGGTCGCTGCGCACCACCTCGGCCCCGTTGGCGGTCAGCCAGGCCGCATCGGCGAGGACGTCGGCGTCGCTGCCGCGCTTGCCGATGGTGTAGACGTGCGGGTGCTCCAGCAGCAGGACCGTGTCGCCGATGTCGCCGGCCGCCCGCCGCTCGACCAGGGCCCGCTGCCAGGCCCAGGCCCGCCGGTAGGGCACCGTCCCGGCCCGGACGAGCCAGAGCTCCCGATCCTGCATGGCGCTACTCCCGTTCCAGGTTCAGGTCGCCCTCGAAGTCGGCCGCCTCCAGGACCTCTTTGACCTTGACCAGGAAGCGGGCGGCGTCGGCGCCGTCGATGATGCGGTGGTCGTAGGTGAGGATGCCGTACATCATGTGGCGGATCGCCACCACCTCGCCCAATTCCGGGTCCTCGGCCACCACCGGCCGCTTGACGATGGCCGGGGTGGCGAAGATGGCCGCGTTCGGCTGGTTGATGATCGGCGTGTCCCAGACCGCGCCCCGGCTGCCCGTGTTGGTCAGCGAGATGGTCGAGCCGGACAGCTCGTCGGGACTGATCTTGCCGTCGCGGGTGCGCTTGGCCACGTCGGCGACGGCCTTGGCCAGGCCGGCCAGGTTCAGGGACTCGGCGTGCTTGACCACGGGGACGAACAGGCCCTTGGGGGTGTCGACGGCCACGCCCAGGTGCACGTCCTGGTAGATGTGGAGGTTGCCGTCGTCGTCCATGGCCGAGTTGACGACCGGGTACTCCCTGATGGCGGCGATCAGGGCCAGGACGGCGAACGGCAGGGGGGAGAGCGAGACGCCCTCGCGCTGCTTGAACTCCTCCTTGGCCCGCTCCCGCAGCCGCATGACCCTGGTCATGTCGATCTCGACGGCGCTGGTGAGCTGGGCGCTGGTCTGGAGCGAGGACACCATCCGCTCGGCGATCACCCGGCGCAGCCGGGTCGCGGGGACGACCTCCTCGCGCAGGCCCTTGGCCAGGGGCACGGCCACCCGCGGCGGGGCCGAGGAGGCAGCGGCCGCCTTGCCCTTGGGCTCACCGGCCTGGCCGCCGGAGCGGCCCTTGGCGGCGGCCGGCGCCTGGCCGCGCTGCTGCACGTAAGCCTCGACGTCCTCGCGGCGGACCCGGCCACCGGAGCCGCTGCCCTGGACCTGGCTCAGGTCGACGTCGTGCTCGCGGGCCAGCCGCCGCACCAGCGGCGACACCCCGGCGGCGGCCTTGCCGTTCCCCTGCCCGTCACCCTTCGACTTCTCCGGCTTGGCCTTGGCCGCGGCCGGCTCGGGCTCGGGTTCCGCCGGCGCCTCCGCCTGCTCCTGGTCCTCGGCCTGCTCGGCCTCGGCCCCGGCGCCCTCCTCGGCTGCCTCCTCCTTGTCCTTGTCCTTGTCCCTGTCCTCGGCCGGGGCCTGGTCCTCGGCCTCCTCGGCCGAGCCCCCGCCACCGCCACCGCCGATCACGGCCAGCTCGGCGCCGACCTCGACGGTCTCGTCGGCCTGGACCTTGATCGACTGGAGCACCCCGGAGACCGGGGAGGGGACCTCGGTGTCGACCTTGTCGGTGGAGATCTCGAACAGCGGCTCGTCCGCCTCGACCTGGTCGCCCTCCTCCTTGAGCCAGCGGG
This sequence comes from Actinomycetes bacterium, assembly GCA_035275125.1. Taxonomy (GTDB): domain Bacteria; phylum Actinomycetota; class CALGFH01; order CALGFH01; family CALGFH01; genus CALGFH01. The sequence continues at coordinate 3,262 of DATENJ010000754.1, forward strand.
TGATGGTCCCCTCGGTGATCGACTCGCCCAGCTCGGGCATGGTCACCGTGGTCGTCCCGCCGTCCCCGGACGCCTCCGCCTTCGGCTTCTTCTCCGCCTTGGGCTTCTCCTCGGCCTGCTCGTCGTCCGCATCCCCGTCCTCGGCCTCGGCCGCCTCCGACTCCCGCTCCTCCTCGGAGCCGGCCTCCTCGCTGCCCTCCTCGGCCTCGTCCTCGCCGCCGGCCTCGCCGTCCTGCTCGATGATGGCCAGCTCGGCCCCGACCTCGACCGTCTCGTCGGCCTGCACCTTGATGGTCTTCAGGACCCCGGCGACGGGGGACGGCACCTCGGTGTCGACCTTGTCGGTGGACACCTCGAACAGGGGCTCGTCCGCCTCGACCCGGTCGCCCTCCTGCTTGATCCACCGGGTGATCGTGCCCTCGGTGATCGACTCGCCGAGCTCCGGCATCTTGACTGGTGTCGCCATGGCCATCGTCTCCCGGGTCTGCTTGCCGGCTCAGAGCTGGTGGAAGGGGCGTCCGGCGAGGGTCATGTGGGACTCGCCGATGGCTTCGGAAAGGGTCGGGTGGGGGTGGATGAACTGGGCGACGTCGACCGGCAGGGCCTCCCAGTTGTAGATCAGCATCGCCTCGGCGACCAGGTCGGTGACCCGGGCCCCGACCAGGTGGATCCCGAGCACCGGGCCGTCCTTGGCCGCGACCACCTTGACCATGCCCCCCTGGCCGTGGATCAGGCCCTTGGCGGTGGCGTTGAACGGGAACTTGTTGACGACCACCTCGTGGCCCTGGTCCTTGGCCTGCGCCTCGGTCAGGCCGACCGACGCCACCTCGGGGGTCGAGAAGGTGACCCGCGGGATGCCGGCGTAGTCGATCGGCGGCGAGGGCTGGCCGGCGACCGTCTCGGCGATCAGGAAGCCCTCGGCGAAGGAGGCGTGGGCCAGGGCCAACGCCGGCGGCGGCAGCAGGTCCCCGACCGCGTACACGCCCTCGACGTCGGTCTCGAGGGTGTCCCAGTTCTTGGGGACCACGAAGCCCCGGTCCATCTTGACCCCGATGTCCTCGTAGCCGAGGTCGTCGGTGACCGGGCCGCGGCCGGTGGCTACCAGCAGCAGCTCGGCCGACACCTCCGAGGTCTTGCCCTTGGCGTCGGTCACCGTCGCCGTGACCTGCTCGTCGGTGACCTTGGTGTCCTCCAGCTTGGTCTCGACCATCGAGGTGATGCCGCGCTTCTTGAACGCCCGGGCCAGCTCACGCTGGCTGTCGGGGTCCTCCAGCGGGACCAGGCCGGGCAGGACCTCGACGATGGTCACCTCGGCCCCCATGGACCGCCAGAACGAGGCGAACTCGACCCCGACCGCCCCGGCGCCGAGCACGATCACCGACTTGGGCAGGTGGTCGAGCTTCAGGGCGTGGTCGGAGGTGATCACCCGCTCGCCGTCGATCTCCAGGCCCGGGATCGACCTCGGCTGGGACCCGGTGGCCAGCACCAGGGCCCGGGACGCGGTCAGCTCCCCGGTCCCCTCGACCTGGACGGTCCGCGGGCCGGTGACCCGGCCCCGGCCGCGCACGATGGCGATGCCGTCCTTCTTCAGGTGCCCCTCGAGGCCCTTGACGTTCTTGGTGACGATGTCCTCGCGGTTGGCCACCGTGGCCGAGTAGTCGATCGACTCGACCGTGGCCTGGATGCCCCAGCGCTCCGAGGCCTCGCGGACGCCGTCCATCACCTCGGCCGCGTGCAGCAGCGCCTTGGTCGGGATGCAGCCCCGGTTGAGGCAGGTGCCGCCGCAGCGGTCGTCCTTCTCGACAATGGCGACCTTGAGGCCGAGGCCGGCCGCCCGGAGCGCGGCCGAGTACCCGCCGGTGCCGCTCCCCAGGACGACGAGGTCATAGGAGTTCTCCGCCATGGCCGTCGGCTCCTTCTCGTCAGGTATCCCGTGCCGAGTCTAGCGAGCGTCGAAGCCCCGCGCCCTGGAGTAGGCTCTAGAGAAGTTCGCGCCAAGGAGGACTGCGTCGTGAAGGTCTCGGAGGTCATGACCAAGGAGGTCGTCACCGTCGGCCCGCA
>DATENJ010000755.1:0-2041 GCA_035275125.1 Actinomycetes bacterium
CGCCACCGACTATCCGCAGTTCAAGGCGATCGGCGAGGTCGCGGCGGATGCCATGGCGAAGATCGGCATCAATGTCGACTACGTCGCCACCGACTGGGGCACCATGCTGCAACGGCGCAGCAACAAGGGACCGCTCGACCAGGGCGGCTGGTCCTGCTTCAACACGGGCTGGGAGGGTGCGGACCACATGGACCCGTCCAACCTCCTCGAGTTCAAGCAGTCGTCGCAACACCAGCTTGCGCCGATCTCAGTAGCGCGTCAAAGGCCTCGGCAGGTGTTCGCCACCCAAGCGTCTTGCGCGGCCGGCTGTTGAGCGTCGCCGCCACCGCGGCAAGCGCTGCCGCACTGTGAGCGCTCAGGTCCGTGCCCTTCGGGAAGTACTGCCGCAGCAGCCCATTCGTGCTCTCGTTCGTCCCGCGCTGCCAGGGGCTGTGCGGGTCGCAGAAGTAGACCTGCACGCCCGTGTCGATCCGCAACTGTGCATGCTGGCTCAGCTCCGATCCCTGATCCCAGGTCAAGGATCGTCGCAGCTGCTGAGGCAGGATCCTGATCGTGCGCGTGATGGCATCGCGTACCGCCCCGGCGCCATGGCCGGCGAGCGCCGGCCCGTTCTTCACCCGATCGCCCTCCCCGTGGCCCGGCATGTGGGGCAGATGGAGCAACAGGGTGAACCGTGTCGTGCGCTCGACCAGCGTGCCAATCGCCGAGCTGCCCAAGCCGAGGATCAGGTCCCCCTCCCAGTGGCCCGGTACCGCCCGGTCGGCCACCTCCGCTGGACGCTCGCTGATCATGACCTCGGGCGTGACATGCGATTTGCCCCGACCGCGACTGCGCGCCCGCGGCACCCGCAGCGCCCGGCCGGTCCGCAGGCAGGCGGTCAACTCGCGCCGCAACACGCCGCGCCCCTGCACGTACAGCGCCTGGTAGATGGCCTCGTGGCTGATGCGCATCGTCTCATCGCCCGGAAAGTCGAGCCGCAGCCGGCGGGCAATCTGCTCGGGGCTCCACGCCTTGCCCCACCGGCGATGCTGCCGGCGCCCATGCCGGCGACCCTTCCAGGGCACCACCGGGCCGCGAACCGCGGCCCCGCCCGGACCGGCAACCGCGCCAGCCAGCCGGTCCTGAACATACTTCCGCAGCGTCGCGTTCACAGCCAGCTTCGCTGGCTTCGGCCGACGCGCCGCCCGCTCGGCATGCCACTGCGCCGTCGTCGCCCGATACTCCAGGCCGCCACTGCGCGTCGCGGCGTTGCGTCGCAGTTCACGCGAGATCGTCGAGGCATCCCGTCCCAGCCGCCGGGCCGTCTCCCGCACTCCACAGCCCTGCGCCCGCAGCAGCGCAATCTCCTCGCGCTCGGCAAACGACAGGTACCGCTCCGATGGCGGCTTCGACGATGGCGCAAGTATCTTCGGTGGCATGCCGCCCGCTTCCCGGAACCAGCGGGCCCCTACCGCCTGCGACACCCCAACCTCAAGCCCCGCCGCCTCACTCGACCGGCCCAAAGTAATCGCCGCCCAGAACCGACGGCGGTTCTCGCGCTGAGCCACGCCCGGCCGGCCAGGTGACTGCCGCAACACAGGCCGTAGTGCCCGATCCGACCGCCGCCGCCCACTCCTCATCGCAACCTCCTCACCATGGTGTTGCGACGACCACTTGAATTCACCCAATATGTTGCGATCCGGTACACAGAGCGGCTTCTCGAAGCCGGTATCAAGCCGTCCGTCGGCAGCGTCAGCGATTCTTACGACAACGCGCTTGCCGAGACCATCAACGACCTGTTCAAAACCGAGGTGATCCGCCGGCGCGGCCCATGGCGCAGTCTGGAGGCGGTCGAGTTCGCCACCCTCGAGTGGGTGGACTGGTACAACAATCGGCGCCTCCTCGAGCCGATCGGCAACATCCCACCTGCCGAGGCCGAGGCGCGCTACTATGCTCAGCTTGAGGTCCCCGCCATGGCGGCGTGACCCAAGCAAACCGGCCTCCGGCAAACCCGGGGCGGTTCACAGTGAAGCAACCGGGGTTTGTCAGAGGCCGCTTTGCT
>DATENJ010000756.1:0-5728 GCA_035275125.1 Actinomycetes bacterium
CGATCCCCTCCTTGGCCATGAGCCGGTAGGGGAGGGCGCCCCGCTCGGCCAGGGCCGCCTCCGCCTCCTGGGCCGACCCGTCGGGCCGCAGCACCAGCCCGGACCCGGTCAGCGTCTGGAAGGCGTGGGCGAGCGGGATCACCTCCCCGGCGCAGCCGGCCCCGCCCCGCGGGACGGCCGGCACGAACCCGTCGTTGACCCGGTCGACCAGGAACCGGCACAGCTCCGGCCCGACCCCGGCGTGCCCGCTGAGCAGGTTCCCCAGCCGGGCCACCAGCAGCGCCCGCGTCTCGGCCGCCTCCAGCCACGGCGGCCCGCCCACCGCCCGGCCCAGGAGCAGGTTTCGCTGGTGACGTTCCTGGGCCGCCGGGTCCAGGTCGACCGAGGCCAGCCAGCCCATGCCGGTGTTGACGCCGTAGACCCGCGCCCCACCGGCCAGCAGGCCCGCCAGCTCGGCCTGCCCGGCGGCCACCCGCTCCAGCGCCGCCGGGGCCAGGGCCAGCGGCTGGCCACCCCAGACCACCGCCTCGACCACCTCCCGGGTCAGGTCGCGGTGCCCGGCCAGGGTGATCACTGGCGGTTCGTTGTCATGGCGATATGGTTAGGTTTGAAGAGTCGACATGGTCGCGCCGCCGGCGTGTGTTGGGACCGTTGACACCTAGCGTGGATCGTTGCCACACTACGCGACCACTTCGGGTCCGGAGCGCAGAGGACGGGGGCGGCAGTTGATCAGCTTCGAATCCGTCACCAAGCGCTTCCCCGATGGGACAACGGCCGTCGACGCCCTCGACCTCGAGGTGCCCGAGGGTGACCTGACCGTCCTGGTCGGGCCGTCCGGCTGCGGCAAGACCACCACCCTGCGCATGATCAACCGGATGATCGAGGCCACCAGCGGCCACATCGTGGTCAACGGGCAGGACGTGGCCACGGTCGACCCGCCCGAGCTGCGCCGCGGCATCGGCTACGTGATCCAGCAGATCGGCCTGTTCCCGCACCGCACCATCGGCGAGAACATCGCCACCGTGCCCGAGCTGACCGGCTGGGACAAGCGGCGGACCAGGGCCCGCGTGGACGAGCTGCTGGAGCTGGTCGGCCTGCCCGCCGAGGTCCGCGACCGCTACCCGCACCAGCTGTCGGGCGGCCAGCGCCAGCGGGTCGGGGTGGCCAGAGCTCTGGCCGTCGACCCCCCGATCATGCTGATGGACGAGCCGTTCGGGGCGGTCGACCCGATCGTGCGCAGCCGCCTCCAGGACGAGTTCCTCCGCCTCCAGCAGGAGGTCCGCAAGACGATCGTCTTCGTCACCCACGACATCGACGAGGCGATCAAGATGGGCGACCGCATCGCCATCTTCCGCCAGGGAGGCCACCTGGAGCAGTACGCGCCCCCCGACGAGCTGCTGGCCGAGCCGGCCAACGACTTCGTGGCCGACTTCCTCGGGGCCGAGCGCGGCCTCAAGCGGCTGGCGCTGATCCCGGTGTCGGCGGTCAAGGCCGAGCCTGGCCCGGTGGTCTCGCCCGACGACGACGGCCAGCGGGCCGTCGCCGTGGCCGAGGCCTACGGCAGCGACTGGGTGGTGGTGGTCGACGCCGACCGGCGGCTCCTCGGCTGGGCCTACGCCAGCGAGGCGGCCGAGCGGGGCCGGGTCGCCGACGCCCAGGTCCGCCCCTTCCAGCTCCAGGTGCGGGCCGAGGACTCCCTGCGGGCCGCCCTCAACGCCATGGTCCAGTCGCGCACCGGGGTGTCGGTCCGGGTCAGCGACGGCGACCGCTACGAGGGCATCGTCACGCTCGAGCTGCTCTCCAGGGAGATCCGTTGACCGACCCCGCCGCGCCGGTCCTGGCGGCCGAGCTGATCCGCTGGTCGTGGGTCGGCGACCACCTCGACGACATCCGCGACTACCTCCTCCAGCACATCCAGCTCACCTTCCTGGCCGTGCTGTTCGGGCTGCTGCTGGCCTTCCCGCTGTCGCTGGCGGCGATCCGCTGGCCGCGGCTGTACGGGCCGGTCCTCGGCTTCACCGGGGTCCTGTTCACCATCCCCTCGCTGGCCCTGTTCATCCTGCTGATCCCGTTCACCGGGCTGTCGGTCCGGACCTCGCTCATCGGGCTGACCATCTACACCCTGCTGATCCTGGTCCGGAACATCGTCGAGGGCCTCCGGGGCGTCGACCGCGACGTACGCGAGGCCGCCCAGGCGATGGGCTACACCCGGGCCCGCCAGCTCTTCCAGGTCGAGCTGCCGCTGGCCCTGCCGGTGATCATTGCCGGTGTCCGCATCGCCACCGTGACCACCATCGGGCTGGTCACGATCACCGCCCTGATCGGCCAGGGCGGGCTCGGGCGGCTGTTCATCGACGGCTTCACCCTGAACTTCACCACCCCGATCGTGATCGGGATCGTGCTCTCGGCGCTGCTGGCCTTTGCCGCCGACCTCTTCCTGGTCGGCGTGCAGCGCTGGCTCACCCCCTGGGCCCGGAGCGGCGGGAGGTAGCCGGCCGTGAACGTCCTCAACGAGGTGATCGCCTGGCTGACCGACCCGGCCCAGTGGAGCGGGCCGGACGGGATCCCGGTCCGGACCCTTCAGCACCTCGGGTACTCGCTGCTGGCCACGGCCATCGCCGCCGCCATCGCCCTGCCCATCGGGATCTTCGTCGGCCACACCAACCGGGGTGCCCTCGTGGCCGTCAACCTGACCAACCTGGGCCGGGCCATCCCCTCGCTCGGCATCATCATCCTCATCTTCACCCTGGTCGGCTTCGGCCTCGTGCCGGTCCTGGTCGCGCTGGTCGCGCTGGCCGTTCCCCCGATCGTGACCAACAGCTACATCGGGATCCGCTCGGTCGACCGCGACGTCCGCGAGGCGGCCGAGGGCATGGGCATGCGCGGCCTGCAGGTGCTGTGGAAGGTCGAGCTGCCGGTGGCCATGCCGCTGATCATGGCCGGCGTCCGCACCTCGACCGTGCAGGTGGTGGCGACCGCCACCCTGGCCGCGTTCGTCGGCCTCGGCGGGCTCGGCCGCTACCTGATCGACGGGCTCTCCCAGCGTGACCTTCCCCAGGTGGTCGGCGGTGCCATCCTGGTCGCCGTGCTGTCCCTGGCCACCGAGCTGGTGCTCGGCCGTGTGCAGACCATGGTGGTCTCCAAGGGACTGACCGAGCAAGGCGCGGACGCGGCCGTCCGTGCCAAGGTGGAAAAGGCCGCATAGTCCCGGGACGACCTGTCCCAGATCCCAACGAAAGGAAGATCGTCCATGCGAAGGATCCGGCTTGGCGGCGCCGCCGTGGCGGCCTGCCTTGCGCTGCTCCTGACCGCCTGCGGCGGCGGGGACGACGCGCTCGAGGGCGGCACCCAGCCCAACGAGCAGGCAAGCGTGACCGTCGGCTCGACCAACTTCCCCGAGCAGCTCATCCTGGCCCAGATGTACGCCGCCGTGCTCGAGAAGGCCGGTGTCAAGGTCGAGACCAGGCTGAACCTGGGGGCCCGGGAGGTCGTCTTCCCGGCCCTGGAGAAGGGCGAGATCGACCTGCTGCCCGAGTACAACGGGTCGGTGCTGTCGTTCCTTGACCCGAAGGCCACCCAGACCACCTCCGAGGAGGTCAACACCGCCCTGACACCGCTGCTGGACGCCAAGAGCCTGGTCGCCCTCCAGCAGAGCCCGGCCGAGGACAAGGACGGCTGGGCCGTCACCAAGGAGACCGCCGACAAGTACGGCCTGGCCAAGATCTCCGACCTCAAGGGCAAGGCCAGCCAGCTGGTTGTCGGCGGCCCGCCGGAGCTCAAGACCCGGCCCGCCGGCCTCCCCGGCCTCAAGGAGGTCTACGGCATCGAGGACTTCAAGGAGTTCAAGTCGCTTGACGCCGGCGGCCCCCTGACCACCTCGGCCCTCAACAAGGGCGACATCGACGTCGGCCGGGTGTTCACCACCCAGGGCGCCATCGCCGCCAACAACTGGGTCCTGCTCGAGGAGGACAAGCCGCTGGAGCCGGCCCAGAACATCGTGCCCATCGGCCGCAAGGACGCGATGACCGACCAGGTCACCTCGACCCTCAACGCCCTCTCGCCCAAGATCACCACCGAGGAGCTGACCAAGCTCAACAAGCTGGTCGACGTGGACAAGCAGGACCCCGAGAAGGTCGCCAACGATTGGCTGACCCAGCAGGGCCTGCTCTGACCTTCCGCTTCGTCGCTGGACCGGACGTCGACGCCCTCGACGTCGGCCGGGCCGAGATCCTGGCCGCGGTCGAGGGCGCCGTCCGGGCCCAGGGCGAAGGGCAGGTCGTGCTCGAGCCGCGTGTCCACCTGGCGCCCCCCAACGGGGGCGCCGGGCATTTCAACGTCCTCCGTGGCCACCTCGGCCCCGAGCACGTCAGCGGGGTCAAGGTGGTCGGCGACTTCGTCGGCAACTGGCGCCTCGGCCTGCCCAGCGAGCTGGCCCTTGTGCTGCTGCTCGACCCGGACACCGGCATGCCGCTCGGCATCGTCGACGGGACCATGCTGACCGCGGCCCGGACCGGCGCCGTGACCGCCCTCGGGGCCAGGCACCTGGCCAGGCCGGACGCGAAGGTGCTTGGCCACCTCGGCGCTCGCGGGTCGGCCTGGTGGAACGTGACCATGCTGGACGACCTGTTCGGCTTCGACGAGATCCGGGTGACCAGCCGCAGGGCCGAGTCGAGGGAGGTGTTCGCGGCCCGGCTGGCCGAGGAGCTGGGCAAGCCGGTCCGGGCGGTCGCGACCCCCGAGGAGGCCCTTGCCGGGGCCGACATCATGGTCGAGGCGACCCGCCTGACCGAGCCGCGGGTGCTGCTGGAGACGGGCTGGGTCACCCCGGGGACCACCGTGATCCCCTACGGGACGGTCAGCGCCGTCGAGGACGACCTGGTCGACGTGATGGACAAGGTGGTGGTCGACGACTGGGGCCAGGCCACCGTCGGGCCGCTCGGGGCGCTGCGCCGCCACGTCGACTCCGGCCGGCTGGGCCGCCACAACCTCCACGCCGAGCTGGGCGAGATCGTCGCCGGCCGGGCGCCAGGACGGGAGCGACCCTCCGAGCGCATCCTGTTCTGGCACCGGGGGCTGGCCACCACCGACCTGGCCGTGGCCCGGCTGTTCCTCCACCGGGCCGCCGATGCCGGTCTCGGCACCCTGCTGCGCTACCGCTGACCTGGACGTTCCGGCTGGCCCCCTTTGCGCCGTCCGGGACGTGGTGGCAGACTTTGAGGTCGTCGCCACGGCGGCCGGGCAGCGCCCGGCAGAGGATCGGGGAAACACATGAGCTCCAAGGGACGCGCCGTCCAGGGCGCCCGAACCCACTCCGGCTCCGGCAAGGCCGGCCAGAAGAGCTTTCCGCTTGGCCGCGTCTGCGGCCAATGCGGCGATCCGCTGTCCCAGTACAACCCGGGCCCCAACTGCTGGAACCACACCGTCGAGTTCCCCTGGCGCGGCCCCACCGCAAAGCCCAAGCCCTGACCCGAGGCCGCCCTGGGGCCGTCGGGGCGGGTCAGCCGCGGCCCGGCCGGGTCGCCCCGGCGTAGCCGCTGGGGCGCATGGCGTCGACCCGGACGAGGGCGCCGGTGTGGGGGGCGTGGACCATCAGGCCCTGGCCGACGTACATGCCGACGTGGTGGATGGTGGCCGGGTTGGCCGGGTCGTGGGCCCAGAAGACAAGGTCGCCGGGGCGCAGGCCGGCCACCTCGAGATGGCGGCCGGCCGACCACTGCTGGCGCGAGGT
>DATENJ010000757.1:0-5832 GCA_035275125.1 Actinomycetes bacterium
GCGACCTTCGGCGCCTGGCTGCTGTGCATCGACCCTCCCCGACGGTCCGCTCCCACGTCACCCACTGCTATGGGAGCATCGGCCCCCAACAAGCCTTCCAGAGGTGTGACCATGGAGTATGCACCGCTACCGCCCGAGCGCTGGCCCGACGCGCCCGGGCGCTACCCGGATCCCGCCATCCGGGTCCTGGACCCGCGGTTCGACCGCTGCCGGCTCCACAACGCGGCGGTCGAACGGATCGCGACCGGCTACCGGTGGGTCGAGGGGCCGGTCTGGTTCGGCGACCACCACTGCCTGGTCTGGAGCGACATCCCCGGCAACCAGATGCTGCGCTGGGACGAGGCGACGGGCGTGGTCACGCCGTTCCGGAGCCCCGCCGACAACGCCAACGGCAACACCCGGGACCGCCAGGGCCGTCTCGTCTCCTGCGAGCACCTGACCCGGCGGGTGACAAGGACCGAGCACGACGGCTCGATCACCGTGCTCATGGACCGGTTCGACGGCAAACCCCTCAACGCGCCCAACGACGTCGTGGTCGCCTCGGACGGCTCGGTGTGGTTCACCGACCCGGGCTACGGGATCCTGTCGGACTACGAGGGCCGGCGGGCGGCGCTGGAGCTGCCCACCGCCGTCTACCGGCTGGACCCGGAGCGGGGCAGTGCCGAGCCGGTCGTCCAGGACCTGGAACGCCCCAACGGCCTCTGCTTCGCGCCCGGCGAGACCCGCCTCTATGTGGTGGACTCGGGCTCCCCGCGCACCATCCACGTCTACGACGTCGCCGAGGGGCGGGTCGGGGCCGGACGGCGGTTCGCGGACATGCGCCCCGGCAACTCCGACGGCATCCGCTGCGACAGCGAGGGGAACCTGTGGGCCACCGCCGGTGGCGGCGGCGACGGCTACGACGGCGTCCACGTGTTCGCCCCCGACGGCACCCTGATCGGGCAGGTCCTGCTCCCGGAGTCGTGCGCCAACCTGTGCTTCGGCGGCGTCGCCGGCAACCGCCTGTTCATGGCGGCCAGCCGTTCGATCTACGCCCTCTACGTCAACGCCAGCGGGGCGTGACCGGCGAGCAGCCGCCTAGCGCGGGTCCGGGCGGTCGATGTTCCAGTGGCGGCCGACCGAGCACAGCCACTGCTCGGAGTCGTCGGGCGCGTCCCGGGGTGTGACCGAGAACAGGCTGATGGTGCGCTGGCCGCCTTCGTGGTCGCTGTAGAGCAGTTCGATCGCGAACCGGCGCCGCTCCTGGATGGCCGCGCTCAGGCTCGAATGGAGCTGGTCGCCGCTGTCGCGCACCGCCCCCTGCCAGAAGCCGAGGCCGCCGGCGGGGATGAACAGGTCCCGGCCCTGTCGCCGGAACTGGTCCAGCTCAGCGTGCGTCCCTCCCGGGTTCCAGTCCAGTGCCAGGTGCCAGCCCTGCAGGACAGCGATGCCGGCCCCGACGTTGCGGAGCGACATGGCCAGGTAGATGCGGTCGTCGACGAGCTCGATGGAGGCCCGGCCGCCGGCGAGCCTGGCCCAGTGGTTGTCGGCCCAGGAGATCTTGTCCGACGGGTCCTCCAGCCGGGACGGCACCAGCACCGGGCGCAACCCGGCCAGCAGGGCCCGCTCGGCGGTGCGCGCGGCCTGGTTGGCCGAGCGCACCGAGGCGAAGGTGCCGACCGCCAGGACCAGGGTGGCGCCGGCGGTGGCCATCGAGGAGATCGTCGCCCAGTCGGTCATGGCCACCGAGCCTAGAGGGAGCCTGGAGCCATGTCGACGTCCAAGGCCCACTACCCTGGGGTGTTCGGGCGCTCGTCACCACCAGTTGCGGCGGCCGCCGACCGGGCGTCCCGTCGACCCCAGGATCCACAGGACGGCGCCGATCACCAGCAGGATGATCCCGAGCGTGATCAGGATCCCGATGCCGGTGAGCCACCCAAGCAGGAGCAGAATCAGTCCGAGAATGAGCATGCGGTTGCCTCCTCAAGAGCGTCACGCGTCTGCGCCGAGGCACTCGGCCGACCGGACTCTGCTCGTTCGTCCCCGAGGTGTCAATCCGCGTGCTTGCCACCATGCTGCGCTAGCGACCGGGCGATGGGGTGCCTAAGCTGGGTGGCCGCCGCTTGGGTTGGGAGGCGCCGGAGACGTGTCCGCGAACCAGCCACCCGGGACAGCTGGCCCGGTCGTCCACCTCGGGCCTCCGGGGAGTCGGCGCTCGCCATGGCGGCGGCGTCCCTCCGGGCAGGCACCGCCGCTGCCGCATCATCTGCACACCACCGGGGTGGGCTGGGTGGTCGCCGCCGTGAGCCTGGTCGCGCTGTCGCTGCTGGTCTTTGCCGGTGGGCTGCGCGGCCCGGCGATCGAGGTGACCGTCGTCGAGGACGCGGTGGTCAGATGGCTGGCCGGGCGACGGGCCCCCGGGCTGCCGGCGGCCATGCAGGCGCTGGCCGGGCTCGGCTCCTATCTGGCCATCACGGTGCTGCTGTGGGGGCTGCTGGTCGCCCTGGTGGTCTGCCGGCGCCTGCGGCAGCTGCTTGTGGTGATCCTGGCCTGGGCCCTGCAAGGGTTCATCATCCAGTACGAGCTGGCCCCGCTGATGCAGCGCCCGCGGCCGTTCGGGGTGGCGTTCAGGACCGACTGGTACGCCTGGGCGTTGCCCTCGGCGCAGCTGGCGGCACTGGCGGTGGTGGTGGTCGGGATCCTCTACGGCCTGGTCCCGGAGGGCCGCTGGCGCCAGACCGGCAAGTGGGTTGCGACCGGGTTGGTCGCCATCGTCGCCGTCGCCCGCCTCTACCTGGGGGTGGAGGCGCCCGCCGACATCCTGGTCGGGGTCGCCACCGGCGTCGCCATCACCCTGGTCGGCTTCCGCCTGTTCGCGCCCAGCGAGGTCTTCCCGATCACCTACCGGCGCGGGCGGGCCGCCCACCTGGATGTCGGCGGCGCTCGCGGGCAGGCGATCCGCCGTGCCCTGGAGGACCAGCTCGGCCTGCAGGTCACCGTGGTCGAGCCGTTCGGGCTGGCCGGGTCGGCCGGCTCCACCCCGCTGCGCATCAAGGTCAAGGGCGACCCGGACTCTTGGCTGTTCGCCAAGCTGTACGCCAGGAACCACCTGCGCGCCGACCGCTGGTACAAGCTGGGCCGGGAGCTGCTGTATGGACGGCTGGAGGACGAGAAGCCGTTCAACACCGTGCGGCGGCTGGTCCAGCAGGAGGACTACGCCCTCCAGAAGCTTCACCTGGCCGGGCTGCCCAGCCCACGGCCCTACGGTGTGGTCGAGCTCACCCCTGAGCGTGAGTACCTGCTGGTCACCGAGTTCTTCGACGGCGCGGTGGAGTTGGGCGACGCCGAAGTCGACGATCAGGTGATCGACGACGGCCTTGGCATCGTCCACAAGCTCTGGCAGGCCGGGCTGGCCCATCGCGACATCAAGCCGGCCAACCTGCTGGTCCGCCACGGCCGCATGCTGCTGATCGACGTGTTCTTCACCGAGATCCGCCCCACCCCCTGGCGCCAGGCGGTCGACCTGGCCAACATGATGCTGTGTCTGGCCCTGCGCTCCAGCTCCGAACGGGTCTACCAGCGAGCCCTGCGCCAGTTCACGGTCGAGGAGATCAGCGAGGGCTTCGCCGCCGCCAGGGGGCTGGCCATGCCCTCCCAGCTCCGGCGGATGCTGCGTGAGCAGGGCCGCGACGTGCACGGGGAGTTCCTCCGGCTCCTGCCGCAGCGACCCAGGCCAATCCGGATCCAGCGGTGGAGCGCCCGCCGGATCGGGCTACTGCTGCTGGTCGTGCCCCTGGCCGTGCTGCTGGTACCGACCGTCCGGGTGGTGCTGTTCAACCACGACCCCAACACGACCCGGCTGCAGATCCTCGACCTGGACTGCGCCGACCTAGAGCCGCTGTGGCTGCAGGCCCAGGCAGTGCCGTCGGCCTCACTGGTCCCCTGCGTTGAGCTCCTTCCGGGCTGGAGGATGCTTGGCGCCAACGCCAGGAACGGCTGGTCAGGATTCACCCTCGACCACGACCGAGCCGGCGGTCGGGCGGTGGTCGTGCGGCTGACCGCGGCCTGCGACCCCACCACAGCGACTGAGCTGCCGTCGCAACGGCCGGGCGTGCGGCACTACGAGCGGATCGAGCGTCACCCCGACCGGTTCACCGCCACCTGGTACGACCAGTTCCCGGGCGGCTGTGTCACGTCCCGGCTGGACTCGTCCAGCGATGTCGACGGCACCTTCGCCGTTGAGGCCCGGCGCGTCCTCGGGATCGTTCCCCGTCCGGCCCTCCAGCAGGCGCTGGCCCGGCGTTCCGGCGGACGACTCCAGCTCGAACCCTAGAGGCAGGTCGGGATGACCATCCTCGATGTCCGCTCAGTCGTCCTGGCCGCGCCGCGGCGAGGGGGCCTGAACCCGCTTCCTCCGCTGCGGCTTCTCGGGGAGCTGCACGACGACATCGACAGCACCGGGCTGGACGCGGAGATGGCCCGGAACATCGGCTACGGAGCCGTGCCCAGCGTGCTGCCCTACCTGCTCCAGGACGACTACTCCCGCGACCTGGTGCCCCAGGAGACGAGGGTCGCGACCCTCGAGAACGACCATCTCCTGGCCGTGGTGCTGCTGGACTTCGGCGGCCGGCTCTGGTCGCTGCGGGACAAGGCCGGCGGTCGAGAGCTGCTGTACACCAACGACCGGATCCAGCTCGCCAACCTCGGGCTGCGGAACGCCTGGTTCCCGGGCGGCGTCGAGTGGAACCTCGGCACCACCGGGCATACGGCGTTGACCTGCTCGCCGGTGCACGCGGTCTCGCTCAGGTTCCCCGACGGCACCCCGGGCCTTCGCATCTACGAGTGGGAGCGGATGCGCGACCTCGTGTACCAGGTCGACTTCAGGCTGGGGCCCAGGTCGCGTCGCCTTGTGGTCGAGGTCACGGTGAGCAACCCGAACGCCCATACCGTGCCGGTCTACTGGTGGTCGAACATCGCCGTGGCCAGCTCCCCGGGCGTCCGGGTCGTGGTGCCCAGCCGGACCGCGTTCGAGTTCACCTATGCGCAACGGCGCCGGCGGGTTCCCGTGCCGGGGCCGGGAGCGGCCGACCTCACCTATCCGGAGCAGGCGACGCGGACCGCCGACCATTTCTTCGAGCTGGATCCCACGACACCTCCATGGATCGCGGCCGTCGATCAGACCGGCACCGGCCTGCTCCAGGTGTCGACCAGGCGGCTTCGTGGACGAAAGCTGTTCGCCTGGGGGACCAGTCCCGGCGGCCGTCGCTGGCAGCAGTTCCTCACCGGCTCCACCCAGTCCTACTTCGAGATCCAGGGCGGCCTGACCGGGACCCAGCTCGAGCACGTCCCGCTCGGTCCCGGAGACGCCTGGTCGTGGTCCGAGGTCTACGGGCCGGTCTCGGTCCCGGCCGGGGCGGTGCACGGGGAGTGGGCCGGCGCGGTCGGGTGCCTGGAGCCGGCGGTGGCCGAGGCGCAGGCCGAGTCCCGGCTCGGCCGGCGCTCAGGGGCTGAGGAGGCCCGTCAAGGTGAGCGGCTGCACGCCGGCTCGGGATGGGGGGCGCTCGAGTCGCTCCGGCGTGAGTCGGCGGGGGAGCGACCCTCGCCGCTCATCGACCGCCTGTTCCCCCGCTCCACCCTCGGGACGGACCAGCAGCCCTGGGTCGCTCTGCTGGGAACGGGCACGCTGCCTGCTGGACCACCGCGCTCCTATGTCGCTGGGACGGCCTGGTCCGGCGTGCTCGAACGGGCGCCCGACTCGGCGGTGTCGCTGCTGCACCGGGGGGTCGTCCGGTGGGGTGCCGGGCGCCGGGCGGCCGCGGTCGAGGCCTGGGAGGCGGCGCTGGCGCTCGAGCC
>DATENJ010000758.1:0-3082 GCA_035275125.1 Actinomycetes bacterium
CACCCGCTTGACCACCTCCAGGTCCTTGGATCCGGTGGATCGGGGGCGGGCGACCACGACCAGGTCGCCGCGGGCGGGCGGGCGGACCAGGGGGGCGACGGCGATCCGCTGGCCGGGGTCGAGGGTGGGCCGCATGCTTCCGCCGGAGACCAGCATCGGCTCCAGCCGGCCCCGGCGCACGGCCAGGACGGCGGCCGCCAGGACGCCGAGGGCCAGCGCGCCCGCCCCAAGGACGGTTGTCCTCCGCATCGCCGGATCATCCCGCGTGGCGGTGTGCGGCGAAAGCTACCGTGGTAGTAACGTCGGGCGGAGACATCGATCGGAAGGGGACGATGCGCATGATCGCCGAGCGCCTGGCCGCATGGATCCGGCCCACCCGGGTTGTCCACGCCCACTGCGACCTGCCCTGTGGCGTGTACGACCCTGCCCAGGCCCGGATCGAGGCCGAGTCGATGGCCAAGATCGTCGAGAAGTACCACGCCAGCGACGACGAGGTGTTCCGGGACCGGGCCATCGTCATCAAGGAGCAGCGCGGCGAGCTGGTCAAGCATCACCTGTGGGTGCTCTGGACCGACTACTTCAAGCCCCAGCACCTCGAGCAGTTCCCGAACCTGCACGACCTGTTCTGGCAGGCGACCAAGGCGGCCGGCAAGGCCAAGCAGTCGGTCGACCCGGCGGACCAGCAGAAGCTGCTGGACCTGATCGGCGAGATCGACGACGTCTTCCAGAAGTCCAAGAGCGGCTGAGCAGACGCGAGTGGCCGGCCCGCTCGGGCCGGCCACTTCATGTCGTGGATGATGGTCAGGGGTTGACCAGCCGCTTGCCCCGGTAGTTGGGGAAGATCAGGGGCTGGTGCTGCCAGCACATGCCGGTCTTGTTGTAGATCGACAGGCGCGTGTCACAGTCCTGCTCCCGGCAGATGCGGCCGACCCGCTCAACCTTGGAAGGCGGCGGGTCGCTACCGGGCCGGTGGCCCTTCACGTTGTCGGAGCGCATCGAGTGCTTCACCGTCCTTCCGGCACCATCTATACGCCGGTGGACATAAAGACGGTTTCACGACGGCGAGGAGTTCCCCCGAAGGATCGTCCGCTCGACCCGGATCCGCAGCGACTCGACCACGGTGGTGGGCACGGGCTCCGGGGAGTCGGCGCAGCGGCGGACCAGTTGCTTGAAGCGCCGGTCGAAGCGGACCGCCCGCTGGCACTGCTCGCACTCGAGCAGGTGGGCCTCCAGCTCCTCGCAGGTGGTCGGCGGGGCCTCGTGGTCAAGGTAGAGCCAGACGAACCCGAGCACGTCGTTGCAGTCCCGGCACTCGCCGCCGCCTACTTCGGCCGAACCCATTCCTGTCCCTCCTCGAGCAGCCCACGGTCGGCCGCGAACTCCCACAACCGCCGCTGGAGCTGACGCCGGCCACGGTGCAGCCGGGACATCACGGTCCCGATCGAGGTGCCCATGATGTCGGCGATCTCCTTGTAGGAGAAGCCCTCCACGTCGGCCAGCAGCACCGCCATGCGGAACTGCTCGGGCAGCGAGTCGAGCGCGTCGCGGACCTCTTCCTCGGGGATCTGGTCGAGCAGCAGGTCCTCGGGCGTCTCGGCGCCCGAGGGGTTGGCGTTGGCGATCCGCTGGTACAGCGAGAAGTCGTCGACGTCCTCGGTCGGGACCGACTGCGGGTTGCGCTGCTGCTTGCGGTAGGCGTTGATGTAGGCGTTGGTCAGGATCCGGTACAGCCAGGCCTTGAGGTTGGTGCCCGGCTCGAACTGGTGGAAGGCGTTGTAGGCGCGCAGGAAGGTCTCCTGGACCAGGTCCTCGGCGTCGGCCGGGTTCCGGGTCAGGCGCAGGGCGCCGGCGTAGATGGTGTCCAGCAGCGGGATGGCCGAGTCGGTGAAGCGCTGGCGCCGCTCCTCCTCGGTCTCGCCGGCCGGGACACGAGCTCCGTCGGGCGCCGCCGGGATGATCTCGCCGCCCAGGTCAGAGGTCGAGCTTGGCTGTACCAGGAGGTCCTCCGCTCCGAGGAACTGTGGCAACGGGACAAGGGTCGCCACCGGGGCAGGATAGCGCACCCTCACACCTCCGTCGCTCGTCGGTTCCGTCGCCTCCGGAGGGTGCAACGAAGGTGTCGCGGCGGGCATTCCCGCTAGCTGGATACCACGTCGACCTGGTCGTAGCCGGTCGCCCCGGACGGATGTGGCGGGGCCAGGCTGGCGGTCTGGAGGTCGCCGCGGCCGTCGACGGCCCTGACCTTGACCAGGTACCGTCCCGAGATGCCGTTGGGCAGGGGTAGGCGCCACTGGCGCCAGGCGGCCCTGGCCAGCTCCCGCCGGAGGGTGGCCGGGACCCAGGTGGCACCGCCGTCGAGCGACACCTCGACCCGCCGGATCCCGCGGTCCCCCGCCCAGGCGAGGCCAGCCACCACTCCGGCCGGCTCGGCCGAGGTCAGGTCCTGGGGGACGTCGATGCGGCTGGCCGTCTTGATCTCGGCGATGTTGTCCCAGCCGTCCGAGCGCTGCCAGTAGCCGCGGTAGTCGTAGTCGACCACCTCGATGCGCTCCAGCCACTTCACGTTCTTCATGCCGTAGATGCCGGGGGCGATGATCCGGGCTGGGAACCCGTGGGCCCGGGGCAGGCTGCGGTCGTTCATGCCGTAGGCGACCACCGTCGCCGGGTCGAGGGCCTTGGCCACGGGCAGCGAGTCGGTGTAGCCGCCAACAGCGTGGAACACCACCCGGACCGCCCCCGGCCCCACCCCGCCGGCCCGCTTCAGCACCTGGGCCAGCGGCACCCCGGTCCATTTGGCCGTGCCCACCAGGTCCCCTCCGACCAGGTTGGAGATGCACTGGAGGGTCACGTACTGCTCGGTCGAGGGCATCGCCAGCAGGTCGTCGTAGCCGAGGCTGACCGGCCGGCCGACCAGGCCGTCGATCCGTAGCCGCCAGGACCGGCGGTCGACGTTGGGGTCGATGATCGACTCGTCGACCGTGTAGTGGAGCCGGTTGGGGGTCACCTCGGGGGTGAGGCCGGCGATCTCCCAGGACGCCGGGTCGTCGGGGTCGGCCGGGGCCGGGGCCGGGCGGACCGGGGC
>DATENJ010000759.1:0-3271 GCA_035275125.1 Actinomycetes bacterium
AGGGGTCGGCCCAGTGGAGGTCCTCGAGGACCAGCAGCAGGGGGCGGTCCGAGGCGACCGCCTCCAGCGCCTCGGCCGCCTCCCGCAGCATCCGCTCGGTCGTCCCGCCCAACGCCCGCCGCTCCAGGTCGGCGAGCCCACCCGGCTCGACCATGGCCGGCATCTGGGCCAGCCAGGTCGGGGCAAGGCGGGACAGCAACGCCAACGCCTCGCCGTCGTCGCGGCAGAGCCGGCCCAGCGCGTCGAAGACCGGCAGGTAGGGCTCGGGCGCGCCCCGCTGCTCGAGGCACTGGCCCCAGGCGACCCGCCCCCCCGAACTGCCGTCGAGCTCGCCGGCGAACGCCTCCACCAGAGTCGACTTCCCGATCCCGGGCTCGCCGGTCACGAACACGACCTGCCGCCGCCCCCGCTCGGCCAGGCCGTACAACTGGCCCAGCCGCTCCAGCTCCGCCTCCCGCCCGACCGGGAGCACACGCGCCGGTCCGGCGAGCGGGGCCGGCGGGGCCTTGTCCTCGTCCCGGCCCGCCGCCAGGGCCTGCTCCAGCACCGGCGCGAGGAACCGGTAGCCGCGCCCATGGACGGTCCGGATCACCGCCTGCTGGCGACCGCTGTCGCCGACGGCCCGGCGGGCCGCCTTGACCCGGCTGGCCAGGGTCGAGTCGGACACGAACCGGCTGCCCCAGATCTGGTCGAGCAGCTCGGTCCTCGGCACAACCCGGTCGCGGTGACGGATCAGGTAGGCCAGGACCTCGAAGACCTGCGGCTCGAGGTGGAAGGAGACGCCGGCCCGGCGCAGCTCATAGCCGCGGTCGTCGAGCTCGCAGTCGCCGAACCGGTAGATCATCCGGCCCTTCTCCCTGAGTTCTCCACGGCCTCTCCAAGTTCGCCCGCCGGGCGGCGGCTAGGTTCGAGCAAGCCCAAGTCTGAACGCCCAGCGAGAGCGGTGAAACCGGATGTCCACAACCCCCGCCGCCCAGCCACAGCACGCCGATGGCCAGCAGTCCTTCATGACGGCGCTCACCACCGAGCACTTCACGTTACAGACGGCCAGGGCGGTCGCGGTCAGCGAGGGCAACGGCCGCACCGCCCTGTACATCGGGGCGCTGTCCAGCACCCTGGTCGCCCTCGCCCTGGTCGCCCAGCACTCCCCGCTGGGCGAGGTCTTCTACGCGGTCGCGCTGACCGTCCTGCCGGCCGTGCTCTTCCTCGGCCTGGTCACCTACGTCCGGGTCCTCCAGAGCTCGATCGAGGACATCCTCTACGCCAGGGCGATCAACCGGATCCGGCACTACTACACCGAGATCGACCCTTCCCAGGCCCACTACTTCCTGCTGTCGGGCCGCGACGACTTCCGCGGCGCCCTGGCCAACATGTGCGTCAGGGACTCCTGGACCCAGTTCCTCTTCACCATGCCCAGCGCCGTCGCCGTGATCAACGCCCTCCTCGCCGGGGTCACGGTCGCCCTGGCCACGGCCACCGCCATCGGGCCGCCGCTGCCGGTCACGGTGCTGGCCGGGATGACCTTCGGGACCACGGTCCTGGCCCTCCACCTCGCCTACCAGGTACGCCGGTTCGCCGCTATGAAGACGAGCGTGGCCGCGGAGTTCCCATCAACCAGGGGACGGCCGACGCTGGTCGCTCCGAAGAGCTAAGCCGATGCGCTGGCATAGCATCCTCCTCGGGGCATCGCGACCAGGGAGGTGGCATGCGCACCCAAGTAGGGATCGTCGGGGCCGGGCCGGCCGGGCTGCTGCTGTCGCACCTGCTGCACCTGGAGGGGGTCGACTCGGTGGTGCTGGAGGCGCGCAGCCGCGCGTATGTCGAGCAGCGCGTCCGGGCCGGGGTGCTGGAGCAGGGGACGGTCGAGCTGCTGGAGGCGGCCGGGGTCGCGGGCCGCCTGCGGCGCGAGGGCATGGTCCACCACGGCATCGAGCTGCGCTCCGGCGGCCGCCGCCACCGGGTCCCCCTGACCGACCTGACCGGCCGGTCGATCACCATCTACGGCCAGCAGGAGGTCGTCAAGGACCTGATCCACGCCCGGCTGGAGGCCGGCGGCCAGCTCCTGTTCGAGGTCGAGGACGTCCGCCTCGACGGCCTGGACGGCGAAGCGCCGACGATCGGGTTCCGCGCCGACGGGCAGGAGCAGGAGCTGGCGTGTGATGTGGTGGCCGGGTGCGACGGGTTCCACGGTGTCTGCCGTGACGCGGTGCCGGGGGGTGCTCGGGAGGTGTTCGAGCGGGCGTACCCCTTCGCCTGGCTCGGGGTGCTGGCCGCGGTCGCTCCCTCCTCTGAGGAGATCGTGTACGCCGCCTCGGACCGCGGGTTCGCGCTGCACAGCATGCGCTCGCCCGAGCTGACCCGCCTGTACCTCCAGGTCGACCCCGACGAGCCGATCGAGCGCTGGCCGGACGCCCGGATCTGGGAAGAGCTCCAGGCCCGGCTGGCCACCGACGACGGCTGGACCCTCGACGAAGGGCCGATGCTCGACAAGGGCGTCACCGGGATGCGCAGCTTCGTGGTCGAGCCGATGCGCCACGGCCGGCTGTTCCTGGCCGGCGACGCCGCCCACATCGTCCCCCCGACGGGAGCCAAGGGCATGAACCTGGCCGTGGCCGACGTCAAGGTGCTCGCCGAGGCGCTGGCCGCCTGGTACCGGACCGGGGCGACCGGCCTGCTGGACGCCTGGTCGGCCACCTGCCTGCGCCGGGTCTGGCGGGCCCAGGACTTCTCCACCTGGATGACCGGGCTGCTCCACCGCGCCCCCGGTGACGACGCCTTCCAGCGCCGCGTCCAGCAGGCCCGCCTCGACTACCTGGCCACCTCCGAGGCCGCCGCACGCAGCCTCGCCGAGAACTACGTCGGCCTGGAGCGGGTCTGAGGTTCTATCCGGCGCAGCTCGGCCCGCCAGCGGTGGGCGTCGGGGTCGCGGAAGTCCTCGAGGCGCACCAGCTCGAGGCCGCCGGCGGCGAACGACTCGACCTCGGCCCGGGTGAGGGGCCAGGGGCCGTCGGGCGGGTCGTCGCCCTCGCCCTTGACGGCGGCGATGACCAGCAGCGTCCCGCCGGGGGCGACCAGCTCCCGGACCCGGTCGACGGCCACCCGGCGGAGCTGGCGGGGGAGCGACTGGACGGTCAGGCTCTCCACCACCAGATCGAACGCCCCGGCCCAGGCGGCGGGCGGGTCGAGGAGATCGGCGACCCGGTAGTCGACCGGGGAGTCGGGGAAGCGGCGGCGCACGGCGGCGATGGCGGTGGCAGAGAAGTCGAAGGCG
>DATENJ010000760.1:0-5545 GCA_035275125.1 Actinomycetes bacterium
ATCGCGGCCGGTCTGGTCCTGCTCGGCCGCCGGCTGCTGGTGGCCAGGCGGCCATAGGCCCGGGCCAGACATGACTCTGCCCCGCGCGCCGATGAGCTTCTCTTGCTTGATAGCCTCTGAGCTGCTGGTTTGGTGCGCCGCGAGGGATTCGAACCCCCAACCGCGAGATCCGTAGTCTGGTGCTCCGCGTCGATCTAGTAGGTTCCAGACGGAATTGGGCTGCTCACGGGGGAGCCTATAGAGGTCGAACGCTCGCGGAGACCGTGCCTCGGCCGGGTTGAGAACGGCAGGCGGCTGACGGGAGGTCGTTCCGGGTCCGAGCGGGTTGCTCGGGAGAGCGGGTCGGGGGCGCCAGCGTGCCCCGACCCGTGTTGACCCCTGTTTAGGTGAGGAAGGTGCCGTTGCGCTCGGGGCCTAGCTCGGCGAAGGTGTCGTCGGTGTCTCCCCGGCCGGTGAAGCTGAAGCCGACCTCGGACCCGGAGAACACCCCCGTTGATCGTGCGGTGGCGAAGCGGCCCAGGAACGCCGCGGGGTCGGTGGGCGGGACGTCCAAACCCTTGCCGCGACGCTCACGCGGGCCGGTGGCCTCCCACCGGACCTTGAAGCTCACCGAGGCCGGGACGTTGACCGGTCCGCCGAACTGGAAGCTGTCCAGCACGCACACGTCGGTGGCTTCCAGGGTCGCCCGCCGCCCGTCGTGGCTGACCTTGAAGGCGTCGCCGGGCAACTCGACCGCCCAGAACAGGCCCGAGGGCTGGATGCCGCCGTTGAAGTCGTGGACCTGGGAGCCCGAACCGGGCTCGAACAGGTCAATTCATATGAGGGCGAACAGGCCGCGCTGTCGTGAGCCGTCCTCGGCGATGTAGCTGCCCTCCATCGCCCGCATGTCGGTTTCCAGGTTGTACTGCTTGCCGTCGCTGCCGGTGGCGGTGCCGGCGTGGAAGGCCAGGGCGGTGACGCCCTTGTAGTCGGTGATGACGCTGGGCTCCACGTCCAGCCCTTGGAGGGTGAGGCCGGTGAACGGTAGCGTCACGTCCGGCGGCCCCGGTGGGAATACATGCAGAAGCGGCAGGCCGGGGAACTGGAGCCCTCCAGGGATCGGCTTGGGGACCGGCAGGACCCGCGGCAACCCGTGGGCGTGCGCCGCCGAGGTCATCGCGGGAAGCAGTGGGCCGACGGTGGCCGCGGCACCGGCCGAGGCCCCGTACTTGATGAGTTGGCGGCGGTTGATCTTGCCCGTGGGACGCTGAACGGTCTCCTCGACGGCCATCGCGCCCTCCCTCCCCGTGAGGTTGCCCTCTGAGCGCTTGTCCACCTCGGAAGAGGCTGCGCCGCCTAATGGCCCCTGTCAATACCGAGGTATTCCGGTGGTGAGGTTGCTGGTTTGCTCACCTGGGGTGGTGACGGGTCGACCGGCCTGCGGTTGCCTGCCGGCGCAGGTCGTCCCACCGCGCCGGGTCCACCCGGAGGTCATCGCGCGTCTGCACGCTGAATCTGGAGGGGTTGCTCTCCATGGCCGCGCTGACGGCCTCGGGACCAAGGCTGGCGAGCGGGAGGATGCTGGTGTTTCATGCGGGCAATACCTGGCTTGCTGACGGGGGCAAGGAGGGAAAGCCAGACCTCGAGCCCGACTTGACTGGGCCGCCCACGACCGCGTTGTTGCTGGTCAGGGGTTATGTGGCAGGGACAGGATTCGAACCTGTGTAGGCAATGCCGGCGATTTTACAGACCGCTCCCTTTGGCCGCTCGGGCACCCTGCCAGACCGAGGGCGGATGATACCGGCCCCCATAGCCGACTAACAACCACGAACCTGTCACGCTTCCAGCTCGAACCAGACCACGTGGCCGGGTGTGCCCGGCTCTGCGGAAGAGTCCCAGTCGAGTGCCAGGGCGTCGAACAACTCGAGGCTGCGCCCGGCGACCGAGACCGGCCGGGTGGCGCCCCGGGCCAACGGCAGCGGGGAGCCGCTGTCGCGGACCTCGACGTGGAGGAGGTCGGGGCGGAAGGCGAGGTTGACCTGGAAGGCGCGGCCCGCCTCGCAGGTCTCGCTGTGCAGCAGCGGGTTGGTGATGGCCTCGTCGACCAGCAGCCGGGCCGCCTCGTAGAGCTCGGTGTCGCGCAGCAGGGTGGCGGCCACGAACCGCCTGGCGTCCGCCACGTCCTCGAAGCCGCCGGTGAACTGCCGCGAGAATCCCACACCTACCTCCCATCCCTCACCAGAGGGGGAACGACTACCCGGAGTCGTCCACCGTCAACCGCCCTCGGTGGCCGGCTCCACCCTGGGGCGGCCGGGTCTGCTAGCGTCCCCCAGGGGTCAGAGGAAGGAGGAACGCCGTGGCCGACTCCTCGTTCGACGTCGTCGCCAAGGTCGACCGTCAAGAGGTCGACAACGCGGTCAACCAGGCAAGAAAGGAGCTGTCGCAGCGCTTCGACTTCAAGAACACCGGTACCTCGCTCGCCTGGTCGGGCGAGGAGGTGGTGATCCTGTCCAAGACCGACCAGCGGGCCCTGGCCGCCCTCGACGTGTTCAAGGACAAGCTGGTGAAGCGGTCGGTGTCGCTCAAGGCGCTGACCAGCTCGGAGCCGCGGCCTGCCGGCGGCGGGAACTACCGGGTGGAGTGCTCGTTCCTGCAGGGCATCCCCGAGGACAAGGCCAAGGCGCTGGCCAAGACCCTGCGGCAGTCCGGCCTCAAGGTCCAGGCCCAGGTCCAGGGCGACCAGCTCAGGGTCACGGGCAAGAGCAAGAACGACCTCCAGCACGCGATCGCCCTGCTCAAGGAGCGCGACGAGGGACTGCCGCTTCGCTTCACGAACTATCGCTGAGAGGAATCTGGCGGGGGGTGTCGATTTCGGGTCGTGCCACTCGTCGGTTGGATGAGGGCGGCGAACCGCGCCGCCCCGGTCCCTTCGGGAGGGGAGCATGCGCTACGCGCTGCTGATCTACGCCAGCGAGCAGGACTGGGCGAGCCAGAGCGAGGAGCAGGCTCAGGCCCAGTTCCAGGACTACATGTCGTTCACCAAGGACATCGTCGACCGCGGCATCTACCAGTCCGGCGAGGCGCTCCAGCCGACCGCGACCGCCACCACCGTCCGGGTGCGCGAGGGCGAGACCCTCAGCACCGACGGGCCGTTCGCCGAGACCAAGGAGCAGCTCGGCGGCTTCTACGTTGTCGAAGCCAAGGACCTGGACGAGGCCGTCGCGATCGCGGCCAGGATCCCCGACGTCCGCGGCGGGTCGATCGAGGTCCGGCCGGTCATGGAGATGGACATGCCGTCCTGAGGGACCCCGGGGGGGCCGGGGTCTGGGGATCTCGAGCCCAGGCCCCCAGGGACGAGGGGGTGAGGGTGGCCGAAGAGACCCGTGCGCTGGTCGAGCGGGTGTTCCGGGAGGAGTCCGGGCAGGCCGTTGCCACCCTCATCCGCGTCCTTGGCGACTTCGACCTCGCCGAGGAGGCGGTCCAGGAGGCCTTCCTGGTCGCCATCCAGCATTGGCCAAGCGCTGGCGTCCCCGACCGGCCCGGGGCCTGGATCATCACCACCGCCCGCAACAAGGCCATCGACCGCCTCCGCCGCGAGCGCGGGCTGGCCGAGCGCCGGGCCACCCTGGCCCAGCTCGAGGCGGCCCGCGGCCAGGACACCGAGATGCAGACCATCGCCGACGACCGGTTGCGGCTGATCTTCACCTGCTGCCACCCGGCCCTGTCGCCCGAGGCCCGGGTCGCTCTCACCCTCCGCACCCTTGGAGGGCTGTCGACCCCCGAGATCGCGCACGCCTTCATGGTCCCGGAGGCGACCATGGCCCAGCGGCTGGTCAGGGCCAAGCGCAAGATCCGCGACGCCGCCATCCCCTACCGGGTGCCGCCCGACCATCTGCTGCCGGAGCGGCTCGGCTCGGTGCTGGCCGTCCTCTACCTGATCTTCAACGAGGGCTACGCCGCCAGCGCCGGGGACGCGCTGGTCCGGCGGGAGCTGTGCGCCGAGGCGGTGCGACTCGGCCGGGTCCTGGCCGAGCTGATGCCGGACGAGGGTGAGGCGCTGGGGCTGCTGGCCCTGCTGCTGCTCCACGACGCCCGCCGCGAGGGGCGGGTCGGCCCCGGGGGCGAGCTGGTCCTGCTCGAGGACCAGGACCGGAGCCGCTGGGACCGGGCCGAGATCCACGAGGGCATCAAGCTGCTCGACCAGGCGATCCGCCGCGGCCCCGCCGGCCCCTACCGGCTCCAGGCCTGCATCGCCGCCCTGCACGCGGTCGCCCCCACGGCCGAAGCCACCGACTGGCGGCGCATCACCCTCCTGTACGACCAGCTCATGGTGGTGGCCGGCTCCCCGGTGGTCGCCCTCAACCGCGCGGTCGCGGTCGCCATGGTCGAGGGCCCGGCAGCCGGCCTCGACCTGATCGACACCCCGGCCGCCGCCGGCACCCTCGACAGCTACCACCTGCTTCACGCCGCCCGCGGCGACCTGCTCCGCCGCCTTGGCCGCGCGCCCGAGGCCGCCGCCGCCTACCGCCGTGCCCTTGAGCTGGCCACCAACCCAGTCGAGCAGGCGTTCCTCACCCACCGCCTGGCCGAGGTCGACCCCGCCTGACCGCCCGCCGCCGCCGGGGTTGTGGACAACCAATGGAACCCCATTTCGGGTTGGGCTACGCTCCCCCACCGGGGGACCCCACACCGGACGGGGAGGGTCGGGCGTGCGCGGGAACCTGCCTGGCGGTGGATCCCCTGGAGGTGGATCCACTGGAGGTGGATCCGGGCCCGATCGGCTGGAACGGCGGCTTGGCGTGGCCGATGCGGTGGTGATCGGGCTGGGGTCGATGCTGGGGGCCGGGGTGTTCGCGGCGGTGGGGCCGGCGGCGGGGGCTGCCGGGAGCTGGCTGCTGGCCGGGCTGGTGCTGGCCGGGGCGGTGGCCTACGCGAACGCCAGCTCGTCGGCGGCGCTGGCCGCGGTGTACCCGGAGTCGGGCGGGACCTACGTGTACGGCCGCCGGCGGCTGGGGGCGTTCTGGGGGTTCCTGGCCGGGTGGGCGTTCCTGGCGGGGAAGCTGGCCAGCTGCGCGGCCATGGCGCTGACCCTTGGCAGCTACGTCGCGCCGGGGCTGGCCCGTCCGGTGGCGCTGGCCGGCCTGGCCGCGGTCACGGTGGCGAACTACCTCGGGGTGGACCGGACGGTGGCCGCGACCCGCGTCGTGGTCGCGGTGGTGCTGGCGGCGCTGGCCGCGGCCGTCGCCGGGATGCTGCTGGGCGGGCAGGCCGACCCGGCCAACCTGACCGGGCCGGGGTCGGGTTCTGGGGTCTACGGGGTGCTGCAGGCGGCCGGGCTGCTGTTCTTCGCCTTCGCCGGCTACGCCAGGGTGGCGACCCTGGGGGAGGAGGTGGTCGACCCGGCCCGCACGATCCCTCGGGCCGTGCCCCTGGCGCTCGGGATCGTGCTGGCCGTCTACACGGTGGTGTGCGTCGCCGCCCTGCTGGCGGCAGGGCCGGCGGCGCTGGCCGCCTCGTCCGCGCCCCTGGCCGAGGCGGTCGGGGCCGGAAGCCTGGCCGGCCTCGA